>CAZCHZ010000007.1:0-17115 GCA_964498615.1 uncultured Legionellaceae bacterium
ATTACTGCAGTTTTAGCAGAAATGCGACGTTTAGGAGATAAAATGGGCGCAAGACCTGAGACTTCTATGGGACTTGCAGGCTGTGGAGACGCTATCTTAACTTGCACTGATAATCAATCTCGTAATAGACGCTTTGGATTATTACTGGCAGAAGGTTTAGGTGAAGCAGCTGCTCTAAAGAAAATTGGTCAAGTGGTGGAGGCTGTGTATAATATAGATCAGCTCTATCGTTTGGCAAAAGCACAGAGCGTAACGTTGCCTATCACGGAACAGGTGTTTCGTATTGTGAAACAAGGGATGCCACCTCGGGAGGCAATGACCACCCTTTTCAGTGAGGCTATTGGAAAATCGTTTGGCAGGTCATGAAAAACTTGTCTAACATTTAGTATGTAAGTTTAATTAAACTTTATATAAGGGGAGTGTGTCGTTATGAAAAATGTTGTAAAAGCAGTTGTTATTGGTTTGGTCGTAATTCCTATGGCCTTCTTAGGTGGTTGCTCAAAGAGATGTGGTGATCCATGCGGTGAACCATGTGGCAAACTTGAGAAAATCAGAAGCGAATACTGCGGAAAATAATTTTTCCGTAGCCAAACATAAAGAACCCTCGCCTCATTCAGTAGTTTCGAATAAGGCGAGGGTTTTTTTATGACCACGTCATTTCCGCGAATACCATCATGTCATCCTCGCGAAAGCGGGGATCCAGAAATAATAGATTCCCGCTTTCGCGGGAATGACAAGATGATTCATATGTATGAGTGATGAGTTTGCTGGGATTTAATTAATTTTTGTCGGATATCCGCGGGGTCTTTCTGCGGCAGTGACAGCACTATTCCAATTAATGCGCGTAGATTCTTTCACAGTGCTTTTAATGGCATGTTTTAAGCGATTCAAACTATTCGATCCCACATATCGTCCATCACTTAAAGGACGATGGGCTTCAAGATATAACTTATCTTTGTGCCAGCCCACCTTATAGGGTTCATGAACCACGCGTAATTGTGTACCTACGGGCACAGAATAATAGAGTGATTCAATATCTTGCGGCAACATACGAATACATCCATGACTACTGCGTAAGCCAACGCCCCCAACAGTATTTGTCCCATGCAATAAATATCCTTTAAAACCTAGGTAAAATGCATAACGTCCTAAGGGATTATCAGGCCCAGCAGGGACAACAGGTGGTAATATATCACCTTTTGCTAAATGTTCACGTCGAATACCTTCAGGCGGTGTCCAGGAAGGATTTTTTTTCTTACTTAAAATCGTAGTCACCCCAAGAGGCGTAGACCAGCCTTTTTTACCAATACCCACGGGATGTGTAGAAACATGTGTACCACCGGGATGATAATAATATAAGCGCATTTCAGCCAGGTTCAAAACGATACCAACTCTTGGTGCGCTGGGCAAAATAAACTGTGTAGGGATGATCACTCTCGTGCCTGCAGAAGGTTCCCAAGTATCTACGCCGGGATTAGCTTCTCTCATTTCCCAAACGCCCACATCATAACGACGACCTATATCAGCCAAAGATTCTCCTGATCTCACAGTCGTGGTCTGGATTTGCCCAACGATGTTACCGTCTTTTGGTAGGGCGAAGGTCAGTGCTAGGGCTTCTGCAGATAGTGTAGATAAACCCATGGATAACATTATTTTTAAAGCATGTTTTTTGATATTTCTCATACCAAAACTATCGGCAATATTTTGACAGACTTAAGTCTGTCCTGATTATAGGTCGAGAACGGAAAGCAGAGACGGTTACATACAAGGGTTACGCACTTATCGACACAAGCTATATGAAGTATGTATACTCCATATTACATAATATTCTTAATGTGAAATTCTTAAATGCTATGATAGATCTTTTATTTAATGATTAATCTATTCTGCTAGGATAACCATTGGCTGCTTTTGCAATTAATTGTGCGCTGGTCCAATTCACAAGATGGCTGCCCTTAATTACTGCTTGCAAGTTTTTTTCTAAATTTTCTAAACTACTTGCTTCTGAGTATCTACCTTCTTTGAGTGGTTGATGCGCTTCAAGATAAAGTCTGTTTTGATGCCAACCCACTTTATAAGGTTCATGAATAATACGCAATTTGGTGCCTACGGGCACAGAGTAATACATTGCTTCTATATCTTCTGGGAGTAAACGAATGCAGCCATGACTGCTTCTAACACCTACACCGCTGGGACGATTGGAACCGTGGATCAAATATCCTTTTAATTCCAGATAAAAAGCATAAGCGCCCAAAGGATTATCAGGTCCTGCTTTTACCACTGCAGGTAATACATCACCTTTTTTAAGATGTTCTTGTCGGATACTCTCTGGTGGATACCAGTCGGGATTTTTCTTTTTACCAATGACTTTTGTTTCTACTAAAGGTGTCGACCAGCCATTTTGTCTGCCCTTACCGATACCGATAGGATAAGTGCTTACTAAAGGTTTATCGTGATGATAATAATATAAGCGCATTTCTGCGAGATTGAGCACAATACCTTCTTTTGGGCCCTTGGGTAAAATAAATTGTGTTGGGATCACCACGACTGCACCGGGGGGAGGAACCCAAGGATCTAATTCGGGATTAGCTTCTATCATTTCATAGACGCCTACGTCATATCGTCGGCCAATTTCGCCTAAGGACTCTCCTTGTCTCACTTTGCTCATTTGTATCACGCCAACAATATCGCCATCTGTTGGTAAGGAAAAAGTAAGAGAATTGACTGAATAAGAGACCTGTCCTAAGATTAGGAGGCAAAGACCTTGCAGAAGTCTTAACATCTTATTATTGAGACATGTATATTGCATAGAACCTCTGATTCATAAGTTGCAAAACTTAGTCATAATACTACTATAAATAATAATCGATGGAATGAAAAAAGGATATATATTTGATAGTTACCTGTATTATATCAAAAGGTAGTAGATTTCGCCAAGGAAAAATATCGTGATACAGAAAATCGCGAGGTGTTTTGGTCTTGCCATGAGCATGTATTCATCTTTGGGTTTGGCCTGGGTTCTACCGGCAAACCTGATGCCTGAAGCGCAAATCCTGATGAATGATAATGCTGCAAAAGAACATATAAAACAAGATCTTAAGGCAACAGGACGGGAAATAGAAGCGCAATTTGTTTTGGAAGAAAGTTTAAAATATTCTCAAAATAAACCAGAAATTTTAAAATTATTAAAATCGGATCCCAATAATCCTAAGTGGATCTTGGGATTAGCCATTGCGCTGGATGTAGAAGGTGATCGCAAAGCAGCCCTAGAAAACTATCAAAAATTACAAGCAAAAGCAGGTGTTGATACCGGTGTTTTAAAATATGTGCAAGAACGAATAAAGATTTTAGAAAATTACTAATTTTGTAAACTTTTCATGTCAATCAGTTTTTTGCAATTCTTTTTGCATTAGCTATAGTGAAAATGAAATACCTGTCATCTGATTTTTGACCTAGTATTGGTGGGGCAAGAGGGGGCTAATGTGCATCGTCCATTAGGATTTACGCTGATTGAATTATTGATAGTTGTTGTCTTGCTTGGGATTGTGGCAGTAATAGCCTTGCCAAAGTTTGCGGACGTATCCTCGCAAGGAAAAACAACAACGAATAAAAGTATAGGTAGCGCCTTGTCTACAGCGATTAATACTGTGCATACTTCTTGGCTCGCTAAGGGCAGCACAAATACCGCAACAACCATTGCCCTAGAAGGTACAAATAACACTATTAACACCAATACAGAAGGTTGGCCTGCTTGCGCTGGTGGAGAAGCAGCCTGCGCTAATCCCACAAAGGATGTCGCTGATTGTCAGGCAGTCTGGAATAGCATTTTGAAAAATCCGCCAAGTTTGACTGCAGGCACAAGTTGTACAGGCAGTGGCTGCTATTATGTTGAATTAATCAGTGGCATTTGCACCTACAGTTTGGGTCCAGCAGCAGGTAGCATTTATACTATCACTTACAATCCTGCCTTAGGGCAAGTTGTTGTCGCGCCTTAAGAAAATCGCTTCTATTATTTATTAATGACAATAATATCATAATTATGGTCTGGAGAAAATTGCAAGTTCTTTGTGGCAATAAAAGTGCCCAGCAAAATGATGGTGCTTGCACTTAAAAAAATAGCACTTAAACCTTCATTTAAAAGTATGACGCCATATGCTGTGCTAAAAATAGGTAAAATATAGGTAACGCTAGATAAAGCAATCGCACCATGTTGCAAGACAATATGATAATAAACAAATAAAGCTAAGACAGTTCCAAATATTGCTAATCCACTTAAGCAGGCCCAAGCCTTCCCAGAGATTGTCAGTATACTAAAATCAGGTTCAAATAATAAAGATAAAGGGATCAGATATATCAAGGTGGAACATAGTTGTATAAAAGGAAATACGAACGGTTTTGGAGACACCTTGATAAATTTTCGTGCGTAGATAATGCTACTTGCAAAAGCAAGAGAGGCTGCAAAGCTTAGAAAAACATGTAATCTATCTGCTTTAAAATCATTTCCTACCATTTCCGGAAATAGCAATAATAAGAATCCAAATAATCCCAATGTGATACCAAAAATCATCCTAAACGTTAAAGGTTCATCTTTTAAGAAAAAATACGCAAGCAGCATTGTCAACACTGGGCTAGTGCCCGTGATGATGGCAGATAAAATGCTATCAATATGGCTAAGCGAATAAGCACAAAGAATGACTGGCAAGGTGCTTTCTAAAAGGCCCATCATGAAAGCATGTTTCCATAAATGCAATTGTTGCCTTAGATTTATTTTTTTCAATAATAGAATAAAACCCAGCAGAAATACTGCTAGGCTAAAGCGTAATGTTATAAAAGAAAGCGGCGGCACTTCTTCAACAACATATTTGATCAATAAAAACGAAGGCCCCCAAAGAAAAGCAAGTAAAAAGATCGGTTGCAGAGGATTTTTTTTAAAAAACATGGCTTATCCCAGCGTTTTAGCGTCCTGTAACCATTGTTGCAACAAGATGCTTGCTGCAAGCGCATGTTCGTCGGTCTTTATTTTTTTCTTGGTTTTTTCCTCGCGTAAAAATTTTTTAGCTTCCCAGCTCGTTAATCGTTCATCAACAGGATGTACAGGCAATGCATATTTTGCTTGTAGCCGATTCATAAAACGTTTACTTGCAAAGGTCATGGTCTGTGCGCTGTCATCCATATTCAAAGGGAATCCGACAATTAATGCGCGTGGTTGCCATTTTTCTATTAATATTTTGATTTCATCCCAATTGGGGATCCCATCTTTCGCGTTGAGTGTTGTCAAAGGCGTTGCGGTACCTGTAATTTTTTGCCCAACCGCAACACCGATGTGTTTCATGCCAAAATCAAATCCTAAATAGATTGACATGATTATTAAACTTCAAGCTTTTTCATGATGGTATCCATGATACGTCCGCTAATATCTATATCACATTCTGCTTCTAATTCTCTCACACAGGTGGGGCTTGTCACATTAATTTCTGTTAAATACTCTCCAATGACATCTAAACCGACAAAGAATAAACCTTTTTCACGTAATTGTGGACCCACCTGTGCACAGATCCAATAATCTCTGTCTGTTAATTCAACACATTCCCCCACACCGCCAACAGCCAAATTTGCCCGGAAGTCTCCATTCTGGGGTATTCTTGCCAAGGCATAGGGAATGGGTTCTCCGTCAATTAATAAAATTCTTTTATCACCTTCAACAATTTCCGGAATAAATTGCTGCACTATTGCATAATTATTACCATATTGTGTCAGTGTTTCTAAAATCACATTCAGATTGGGATCATGCGCGCTACATTTAAAAACACTTTTGCCACCCATGCCGTGTAGGGGTTTAATCACGGCAGTTTCCTGCTCATGTATAAAATTTTTCAATTGTATAATTGAAGCAGACACCAAAGTAGGGGGCATGCATTGCGGAAAACTATGCGCATAAAGTTTTTCATTGGCATCTCGTAAACTTTGGGGTTTATTTATCACCAGGCTACCATTGGCTTCTGCCTGTTCTAGAATATAGGTCGCATATAGATATTCCAAATCCACGGGTGGATCTTTTCGCATCAAGATGACGTCAAATTGAGACAAAGGCGCATCTCGTGCTTCCCCAAGTGCAAACCATCCTTGTTGCAAATCAAATACTTCTAATGGCCTTGCCCGTCCCCAGGCACTCCCATATTTTAAGGATAAGTCTTGTAGTGTTAAATATTGTAGTGACCATCCTAAACTCTGCGCCTTTAAGAGCAAAGCGACAGTGGTATCCTTCTTAGGATGAATCATCGATAAGGGATCCATTACCACCGCTAATATTGGACGATCTTGCATGGATTTAAGCTTCCTTTTTCATTCAAAAACACTTGCAGTATATATGCTACTCTTTTGATAGTACCCTAGGAAAACATAGAGATAAAGGCATATGACAATAGATCCATTTACAGTATTGATTGACATAGAAAGAAAGAGTTTGACCTACGCGCTACCTTTGCCACAAAAAAAAATGATTGGAGAACAATGGCAAGGAATTGGCTTTATGTCCTCTGGACGCTATTTTGTGGCCAATATAAAAGATATTACAGAAGTGATACATCCGACGCAAATCACGCCATTGCCAGGCAGCGCTCCCTGGTTTCGTGGCATATGCAATTATCGAGGACATTTATTGCCCATTACCGATCTTGCTCATTTTGTGACCGGAGAAAGTCTTCTTGAATTAGCTGACGTGAAAACGCATATTATTGTTGTTTCGTATGAAACCAAACCCGCTGGATTTGTCGTTTCTGAAATATTAGGCATACAACATTTTGCACTAGAGAGTTTAGGCAATGTCCCTTTAGAAGAAGATGATACATCATTATATAACGCTTACGCACAAGGTATATTTCAAGATGCGTTTAAGACATGGAAAGTTTTGGATTTTAAAAGTGTCATGCAGAACCCGAAATTTTTCCATCTTACCGATACCGAGGGGAGATTGAATGGAAATCGCCGAGAAAAGAGCACAATATAAACGTTGGTTAGTATATTCAAGAATTGTTTTGCTTGCGTTTTTAATATTAACTTTTTGGACATTTGGTTACGTTTTACAACAAAGCAATTATGATAAAGCTTATCTTTCATTGTCGGGTGATTTAAAAGTACTTACTCAGAAAATCTCTAAAGATGCCGGAGAGGCGGTGTTAAATGAAACAAAATTTGCCTTTGAATTGTTAGATAGGAGAACCAAAGAATTTGATGATATCATTCGATTGTTAAAGCAGGGAGGACAATTTGAGAAAGGCGACATTGTTTTGCCACCCACGCCAGAAAAAATTCAAAACGCGGAGCTTGTGGACGTCATTAATTTTTGGCATAAACAAAAAGAAGATGTTATTGTCATATTAAACAACAAAGACAGCATTCTTTCTTTGGAAAACACAAGGCAAGAAATGAAAAGGTTACTTTTGCGCATTCAAAATGGATATGTGGATATCGTAAATATTTTAGAAACCAGCAATTCTTCAGTAAACAAAGCTTCTCCTTTTATCAAACAACTTATTACAACGTTAAGTATACATGATGATTTGATGTCAATTTTAAGTGCAAGCAACGATGCAACGCTGATTGCACAGGCCTTAAAGCCAAAAGTTTTAAATTTTCAAACTGCTAATGAAAATGCATTACAGACTTATCAAGATATAGCTTTGCAACAAAAATTAACGTCTATTAGAGGTGATATTGATACTTTGGTATCAAAAACAGATGGCATTATTCAAATCGCTGTTCCTATGTCGCAGGTGAATGCAGCTTGGACCGATCTTTTCGCGAATGGCCCAGCATTTCTGGCGGTAACTACCCAATTAGAATCGGCTTATGCAAATGGGTCGAGCACACGTCTTGTTAATCAATGGACGTCTATCACACTTATTTGCATTGATCTAATTATTGTATTATTTAATCTTATTTTTCTATATCGCGAAAAGCAGTATTCTCTCCAAGAATCTAATAATGTCAAGGAATCATTAAAAACCGAAATTCAAACCTTGGTTTCAGACCTAAGTGATTTGGCGCATGGAAATCTTGCGGTGCAGGCCAGCGCACATGCTGGCGAAACAAACGCCATTGCCGAAGCCATCAACTATGCAATTAATGCGCTTAGGAATCTTGTTGTTACAATTAATGAAACAACACAACAATTGTCATCATCGGCAATGGATGTAAAAAAAATCAGTGAAACGCTGGCTCAAGGCAGCGAATATCAGGCAAAGGAAATTGTGGATACAACAAGTTCTGTAAATAAGATGGCATCTTCTATCGATCAGGTGTCTGCGCATGCTTTGCAATCTGCCGGCGTAGCTGAAACTTCTGTCGCCATTGCCCACGAGGGGGTTGTGGTTGTGCAAAATACAATTAGTGGTATGGAACGTATACGCGGACAAATTCAGGAAACTGAAAAACGTGTCAGACGCTTAGGCGAAAGCTCGCAAGAAATTGGAGAAATTGTTTCCCTTATCACAGGTATTGCCGAGCAAACCAATATTTTATCATTGAATGCTGCCATTCAAGCAGCCATGGCAGGAGAGGCAGGAAAAGGGTTTGCAGTGGTTGCAGATGAAGTGCAACGCTTGGCAGAAAAATCAGGTCAAGCTACCAAGGAAGTAGAAACACTTGTTAAAACCATTCAAGCAGATACTAATCAAGCGATTAATTCTATGGAAAAAGCGATTACCGAAGTTATTGCGGGTACTAAACTTGCTAATGATGCAGGTGTTGCGCTTGGCAAAATTGAAACAGTATCATTACAATTAGCCGAATTAATCCAAAACATCTCGGTTGCGGCTCAAGAGCAGGCCTTGGTTTCTGGCAGTATTTCAAAAACAATGGCAGTGATTGAAGAAATTGCTAGACAAACAGCAGCGGGTACGCTTCAAAGCACAGAATCTGTAGGAGAACTTGTTACATTGGTGAGCGAACTTAGAAATTCTGTTGCTGAATTTAAACTACCAAGCAAGTCCTATGGAAAATAATAAACAAGATCAGGAATTATTAACAATATTCCTTGAAGAAGCAGATGATCTGCTAATAGAGCTTTCCAAAACCCTCATGCTTTGGCAAAAGGATGAGCATCTTAGCTGGATGGCCGATTTAAAGCGCGATCTCCACACTTTAAAAGGTGGGGCACGTATGTTACATCAACATGCAATAGCCGATCTTGCACATGAAATAGAAGATTTATGTGAGGCTTTAAGAACAGAAACCTTGAAGGTCGATAATACAATAAAGGCGCTCCTTTTATTATCACTTGATAGTTTGGGCGCAATGATTGTTTCTTTAAAGAGTGGTAAACCTTTGGTGCCACAAGATGAGATTATTCAACAAATTAAAAAATTGACGTCAGAAGCAAAATCAACATCTGTTTCTCATGAACAAGAAATAAAAAAAACACAAATTGAGCAAAAACAACTCGCCAGCCCAGTTGAAGATGTTGTGCGGGTTAGAGCAAATGTTCTTGAGCATCTCAACACATTAAGTATTGAAAATAACCTAACGAGTATGCATCTTGCTGAAGAAACTTTATTTTTAAAAAATGCTGTTACCGAAATCAAACAAACAGTAAAACATTTAAACGATCAACTGGATATATTGGTAAACGAATTCAACAGTATGATTGGACAGGGCTTGAGAGATAAACCTATACAAACGGAAAACAAGCAAATTACAGGTGATGTTGTAGGATTTGGTATTAGTATGCGAAGAATAAAGGGAGATTTACTGGATCTGAAAAATATTACTAACCGTTTAACGGAAGTGCATCATACCTTAGATGCAATGTTAGTGAGTCAGGCAAGAACCAGTATGGAATTGTTACATCGTGTTTCAGATACACGTTTAGTAGCTTTTGATAGCATTGTACCTAGGTTAGGTCGTATGGCGCGTCAAATTTCACTTGAACTCAAAAAAAATATTGATTTTAGAGTGGAAAGAAGTGAAGGACAAATAGATAGGACAATGTTGGAACATTTAATTCCTGCTTTGGAACATATTGTACGTAATGCAATTGATCATGGTATCGAAACACCAGAAAAGCGTTTAGCAGAAAACAAACCAGAAATGGGCAGTATTAGGGTATCTTTTTTTAGGATAGGAGATTTGGCAGCTATCGAAATAAAAGACGATGGTGCAGGGATAGACGTGACGGCTGTCAAGCAAAGGGCCGTTAAACTTGGGTTGTTACCTGAAACAGAGACAAGGGAAGATGAAATCATCAAGTGTATTTTTGAACCGGGTTTTTCAACACGTGAGTCCGCCACACAGATTTCAGGCAGAGGTGTAGGTTTAGATGTTGTCAGCACCGCAATTAAGGAACTTGGAGGTAGTCTTTCGATTGCTTCACAAAAAGGAATAGGGACCAAGATAATATTGAAATTTCCATTTACCATTTCTTTAAATCGCATATTAATTTGTAGCGTGCAAGGGCATCGCTATGGTATTTTGTTGTCAGATCTTGAAAATGCGGTGCAAGTGAGCATGCAAGAATTAAAATCTTTGTTAAGCGCTAAAATTCCTGTTTTTAAATATGAAAACAAATCTTATTATTTACACACCATGGAAACTTTATTAAATTATGAAAAGTCCACAGTTCCACAAATGAATGTAAAAAGTTTACCTCTTTTGTTGTTTGAACTGCCAGAGTATCCCATGGCAGTCGTTGTCGATGATTTGCTTTATCGTAGTGAATTTGCAGTGCAATCACTTGGCGCTCAATTTAAATTGATAAATGAATGTTCTGGTGGGATTATTTTAGGTGATGGAACAGTTGCGTTTGTATTAGATCCTTTAGCTCTTAGCATGAAAATAAAAACAAAAAAACAATTGGATAGTGAGATGTTCGCAACAGTACCTCAACAGAAGAATTTTGTTCGAAAGAAGCCTTTGGTATTGGTTGTTGATGACTCTGTCACCCTCAGAACTTTCGCTAAACGTATGCTCGAACGTCATCAATATAAAGTGATGACTGCAGAGGATGGCATTGATGCTTTACAGAGAATGGAAAGTGATACGCCAGATTTGATTGTGACAGATCTAGATATGCCACGTATGGATGGGTTTGAATTTGCCGCTGCTCTTAAACAGCATGAAAAATATAAACGTATCCCTATTATGATTGTGACATCGCATTCTGTTGAAACATGCAAAGCAAAAGCGCAATCTTTTGACATACAAGATGTGTTTGCGAAACCTTATGGTGAGGATTTAATGAAACGCATAAAAGTTGTTTTGGAGGGATCTGATGTCTGATGTTGCTCAAACCTTACGATGTTTGCTATTACCGATAAAAAATCAAACTTTGATGTTGCCTTATTCTTCTGTTGCTGAAATTGTTTCATTCACAACCTGTATTCCAATAACAGATGTTGTGCTTCCTTCATGGATATTAGGGATGGTAGAATGGCGAGGGGAACAAGTA
Organism: uncultured Legionellaceae bacterium; assembly: GCA_964498615.1. GTDB lineage: Bacteria > Pseudomonadota > Gammaproteobacteria > UBA6186 > Azoamicaceae > CAWARU01. The sequence continues at coordinate 11,444 of CAZCHZ010000007.1, forward strand.
CCTTTGCTTTGTCTTGAAAACATGGCAAAAGCAGAACTCGAACAAAACTTGTCTCGTCGAGCACAGATTGCGATTGTGAATCGCATATATGATGAGTCTAAGCATAACTTTTTTGGTATTTTGTTGCGTGACATCCCGCGTTTTGAAAAAATTACACGGGAAGATTTGGTATTACCCTCTCATTCAACGGCACCATACTTAATTTTAGAATTAGTGTGTAAAGGTCAACAAGTACTTATTCCCAATCTACCTTGGTTAGAATCAAAAGTGGTTGAACTTGATTTGCCTTCAGTGTAAAGTGACTAGCCAGGTGCCTCTGTCATCTCGTCTACCTTTCGTCATCCCCGCGAAAGCGGGGATCCAGCATTTATGATCTAGCGCCTGGATTCCCGCTTTCGCGGGAATGACAGACTATAAATCGCCTTTTAAAACTTGTAAAGCCACAATAGCGGCTATACCTGCAGTTTCAGTACGCAAGATGCGTGGTCCTAGCTTGAGAGAAATAAAATGATTTTTTTTTGCGTAAGTCTTTTCTTCAGCTGTTAATCCGCCTTCAGGACCAATGAGCAAGGCTATCGATTGCGTTATATGTTGAGTTGCAATTTTATCTTCTGCATGATGATCAAGCATAAATTTTGTTTCTTCTTCTCTACGCTGAACCCATTGATAGATGTCCAAGGGAGGCAAAAGTTGGGGTATGCGATTTCTGCCGCATTGTTCGCAAGCACTAATCATAATACGTTGCCAATGGGCTAATTTTTTCTCTTCTCTGTCACCTTTTAACTGCACGTCACTTCGAGTCGAAAAAAGCGGCGTGATGATAGAGACGCCGAGTTCTGTTGCTTTTTGCAGCGTGAACTCCATGTGTTCTCCTTTGGAAATGACTTGTCCCATATGAATCATCAATGGAGATTCTAGGTTTTTTGCCTTAGCTTTATGAATAGATACTGTCAATGCTCGTTTTGAAATGGCAATAATGGCGGCAGCATATTCCCAACCATCACCATTAAACAACAGAAGATGATCACCTATCTTAAAACGCAAGACATCACGTAAATGACGGCTAGCAAATTCATCCAGTATAATGTCGGTGTTGATCTTTAGGGTAGTATTTTGAAAAATGCGGGGGATCCTCATACTGTTTTCTTCCTGTTTTAAAGATTAGCAGCGTCTTTCAGTAATTCTGCTTTATCTGTTTTTTCCCAAGTAAAATTAGGCAGCATACGACCAAAGTGACCAAACGAGGCGGTTTCGCTATATATCGGTCTTAATAAATTGAGTGCTTTAATAATCTTAGCGGGTCGAAAATCAAAATGCGCTTCTATCAATTGCAGGATTCTTTCTTCTGAAATTTTTGCCGTCCCGAAGGTTTGAACGTTGACAGATAATGGTTTGGCAATACCAATGGCATAAGATATTTGGAGTTCTATTCTATCAGTGATGCCTGCTGCCACAAGATTTTTTGCAACATAACGAGCCATATAGGCAGCCGATCTATCAACTTTAGAAGGATCTTTGCCAGAAAAAGCACCGCCCCCATGTCTGGCCATGCCCCCATAAGTATCGACAATGATTTTACGACCTGTGAGACCTGCGTCTCCCATGGGTCCTCCAATGACAAATCGACCACTGGGATTAACAAGAAATTGTGTGTTTTTAGTAATAAATTTAGCAGGAATTACGGGTTTAATAATTTCATCAATAGCGGCTTCCTGTATTGAAGCTTGACTGATATTAGGATCATGTTGAATAGATAACACGATTGAGGCAATGCTAATAGGCTGATGATTTTCATAGCGGAAGGTAACTTGGCTTTTGCCATCGGGCCGTAACCAGGGGAGTATGCCATTGCGGCGCATCATAGCTTGTCTTTCAACAAGCGCATGCGCATATATAATGGGCGCAGGCATCAGAATTTCTGTTTCATTGGTTGCATAGCCAAACATTAAACCTTGATCACCTGCGCCTTGTTCATGTTTGGAGGTTTCGTCTACACTGGCTGCAATATCCGAAGATTGTTTACCAATTGCGCTTAAAACTGCACAAGAATCGCCATCAAATCCCACTTCAGAATGTGTGTATCCTATGTCTTTAATTTTTTCACGCACCAAAGTATCTAAGTCCACCCAAGCCGTGGTTGTAATTTCGCCTGCGACAAGCACCATACCAGTTTTAACAAAAGTTTCACAAGCTACCCGGGCTTTAGGATCATCTTTCAAAATAGCATCTAAGACAGCATCTGAAATTTGATCCGCTATCTTGTCTGGATGGCCTTCTGAAACAGACTCAGAGGTGAATAAAAAATTACCGCTCATGTGATAAAGTATATCTTAAGAAAGCATGAAATGTATGATCAAAAATTGATATAGGTCAGGACATTGGGTTGCGCATATGTTTTTGCAATGTTTTCTGTATGATGTGTTATGCTATGCTTTTTTTATAAGGAGTAAAGTATGCCAAAACGACAAAGTATCACTGCAAGACGAAGCAACATTATCAAACAAAAACGTCAAGTACGTGCTGTAAAACAGGATAATGAACTGGAAATGCTCTCTAAAAAATTGCAAAACCAACAAGCAATGCAGAGTATTGTTAGAAAAATTAGCCAAAATAACCAAATCGTGCGCATCATTAAGCAAAAACAGCAGGCTGCAGCCGATCGTTTAAACGCCGAACAAGCTTCCATCGCCAAAAAAACAGCAAGCAAGACCAAGCGTAAGGCTAAGTCTTTGGCAAAAACCGTACACAAAGTGGTTCCATCTAAAGAGAAAAAAACAAGAGCGAAAAAACCTGTTGCTAAAAAGACAAAACGTACATTGCAAGATCGCAAAATCTCTGCCAAGAAAGCAACCGCTAAACGTAAACAACGTTTGAAAGCTAAATCTAGGCGACAAGAAGCTTTAAGCTAATTCCTAACATTACTTACTCCTAAATGCGTGTAATTGCATGTATTTAGGGGTTTGACATTCCAGCAAATACTCTCTATGTCTTAATAATGTGTATGTCAAAACACTAATTACAATAAACGGAGCATTGTTATGAAAAGTACTATTATAGTGATATTAGCCTCATTAATGTTATCTGCATGTTCATTTGGGGTTGGCGTTTCTTTATATTAAACGTTAGCTTTTAGCCTTTGTACATGCATGGAGCGATATCATGGCCAGTGAGAAGTTGGGTCAAGTCATCAGAGGGCTTTCCGAGCGTGTTGTGGAGGCACAACGCCCTATACGGATTTTAGATGCGCTGAAATGGGATAATGAAATACAAAAAAAATTTTTCGAAGATAAATTTAAAGTACTTCCAAACGTAGATCATGATTTCTATGAAAAAAATCCCTTAAGATTTAATCCGGAAGAAAAAACTGCTGAATTTTTGCAAATTGAACGCGACATTCGTCGTGAATTAGGACAATTTAATGCGGTGGGTTTGATTATGCAAAGGATGTGTCGTGAGTATGCCTTGGTTGTGGAACTTTTAAAAGCGCGGGGCACAAAAGCATTCACGCAATTTTCTCAACAACTTTATGGCAGTTCTAATGATGCCTTTTATGCGGGCGCCCCAACTTTAAAAGATTTGGCTTTGGTTTTGTCTAACACCTTGGCTTTCATTCATAAGCAACAAGAAAAAAGCCCTTTAGATAAGAAAAAATATACCAGTGAAGAAGCAGTGCAAATTCTAGATAAACGTCTGAGTAAATATTTCTCATGTAAGCAAGACCCCCAAGATCAACAGCCGCGCGTTAAGCTGAGCGATGATATCATTGCAGATGCAGCCGCAGGTGCTGAATTTATTAAACTTCGCAAAAATGCAATGTTTAGTAAACGCGATTTAAAAGTATTCGAAGTACATGAAGGATGGGTGCATCTTGGCACAACTTTAAATGGTTTAAGACAACCTGTATGTACTTTCTTAAGTAAAGGTCCGCCCTCTTCAACCATCACGCAAGAAGGCTTAGCCATCATCATGGAAATTTTTACCTTTTCTTCGCATCCTGCCCGTATGCAAGGCTTAACCGATCGCATCACGGCGATTAACATGGCAGAAAATGGTGCCAATTTTCTAGATGTCTTTAATTACTTTCGCGAACAAAGTTTTACAGAAGAAGAAAGCTATTCCCGGGCCAGTCGTGTTTTTCGCGGTAGCACACCCGATGGCGGTCCCTTCACCAAGGATTTAGTATATAACAAAGGGTTTATTTTAATTTATAATTATATCCGACTTGCTATTCAAAAAGGTTTATTATCTCGCATTCCACTCCTTTTTTTAGGAAAAACAACACTTGAAGATTTACATGTCTTAAATGATTTGGTGGATGAAGGTTTAATTATTCCGCCTAAATATATTCCACCACAATTCAAAGATTTGGGTGCTTTAAGCTCTTGGATGTGTTATTCTTTATTCTTAAATCAACTCGACTTAAAGCGTCTTGCCGTAGAATACAAAGAGATTTTATAAATCAGCATTTCCCAATCTTAAGCAGTCTGTTTTTCTCTGCGCGCCAACAGCCAGATACTCAAGCCAATCACGCCTAAGCCTAGGAATAAAGAGACAGAAGGGGTTTCTGTAAAACAACAATAACCCACCAGCATGCTGAATAGGAATTTAGAAAATCCAAAAGGTGTTAAGAAGGTGACTTCTGCTAATTTATAAGCGCGGCTAAAAGATAAATGGGCAATGGCAGCAAAAAGGCCTAGAAGAAATAGCCATGGCCAATGTTCAAGACTAGGTGTTGTCCAGTTTTGCAATGCGGGAATCAGCGAAACCGGTGTCATGAATAAAAGTAAATACGTAGCAAGTGCTTCCGGGGTTTCTCCTAGATTGGCTAATTTGCGTGTTATCAATTTATTCCAAGCTAATACTAAGGCCGATGCTAAAGGAAAAAATACAACCCATCCCAGGTATTGTTCGGTATCAAAAAGCGCAATATCCGGTCGGCTAATAATAAAGGCGCCTGCTAAACTTAAACAAATAGCTATTATACGTTGTCTATCTAAGCGTTCTTTTAAAAATATACTTGCACAAATCACTGTGAACACAGGCCCTGTAAAGGTTAAGGCAACGCCAGTTGCAATCGGCATGTTTTGTAAGGTGAGATACCATAACCATATTCCCAAGACTGCGGCAAAAATACGCAGAAAATGCAACACAGGATAATGCCTAATGCTAGAAATGCCCGTTTTCCAAATTAAAGGGAATAAAAGCAGGGTGCCGAATACGTTTTGGAAAAACATAATCATGCTGCCAGGCAAAGGAGTATCTGGCCCAAATTCAGCGCCCCCGCTTAAATAGCGGACAACACCATTGATTGCAGCAAAAGCTGCACAGGACATGATTTTCCAAAAGGCCCCCTGCCAGCTAAGACTAAGCCAACTGGAAATACCTGCGGTTGTTTTTGTATTGGGTGATGCGATATATGTCATATGTTTGACTATTTTAAAGGTTTTAATTAAGCTAGTCAACATAGATTTGTGCAAACCTGCATAAATCTTGAATCTTCCTCTAAGACATGCCACCATAAGTCTGCAGTTTAGATAGCAAAACAGGAAGGTCGATTTTGCAACTCGAAAGACGTCAACTCGCCAATGCCATTCGTGCTTTAAGCATGGATGCAGTTCAAAAAGCAAATTCAGGACATCCTGGCATGCCCATGGGCATGGCTGATATTGGCG
>CAZCHZ010000008.1:0-16896 GCA_964498615.1 uncultured Legionellaceae bacterium
TTTCTATATAATTAAATTGCGATCTAAGCCCAAAAGAAATACGTTAAAGTTATTAAACTATCCTTTGTGTAAGGGGAACATTCATGCAACAAACTGTTTGTATCACCGGCACTAGCCGCGGCATCGGTTTGGAATTTGCTAAACAATATGCAAAAGATGGTTGGCAAGTGTACGCCACTTGCAGAAATCCAGAGACTGCATCCCAACTACAAGCCTTGAGTAGAGAATACAGCAATATTATTATTTTACCCTTAGATGTCACAGACGAAATAGCCATTACGAAGCTTGCTGCTACGCTTAAAGGTAAACCCATTGATGTGCTTATCAATAACGCGGGTATTTATAATGGATCGCAAGAAACGCTCGAAAAAGTTAGCTCGGAAATATTAATGCAGACTTTTAAAACTAATGCTGTTGCTCCGCTCTTGATTGCGCGTGCGCTCATGGAAAATATTAAATTGAGTCAACGTAAAATTATTGTCAACTTGTCTAGTGCTTTGGGTAGCATTCAAGATACGAATTCTACGGGAAGTTATGCCTATCGCACCAGCAAAGCTGCTTTGAATATGTTGATGAAAACCTTGGCTATCGATTGTCAAGCACTTCAAATACAGATTTTGGTTTTACACCCAGGTTGGGTGAAAACAGATATGGGTGGCAAATCAGCCCTGATCGAAGCAAGTACCAGCGTTGAGGGACTACGCAAAGTCATTGAAAAGACAATGGGGAAATCTCTTAACCCTCAAGATCCTATGTTTATCAATTACAAAGGCGACATTATACATTGGTAACATCATTTTGGCCGCCACATTATAAAGTGCGCAAAAGTGCGCGCGCCAAACGAATCACTGTGCAAATCTGCCCTGCTGAGGGTTTGCAAGTGATTGTGCCTCTTCGTCATCAACCAGATGCCATTGATTCCATTTTGCAAGAAAAAAGACAATGGATAGAAAAAAATCTCAATCAAATGTCCGCAATTATTTTAAGACGCGCAAGCGAGCCTAAAATTCCAGCAAGCTTAGATCTGCCCGCCATCCAAAAACACTATCGAATAGAATACATAAAAAATTCTAGCAAGATCCTTAAATTAAAAGAAAGCAAAATTTTTGCAGTAGATGGCATCAAGCGTATTCTCACACTCATTGGCCCTGTTGATGATCATGCCTATGTCATTCGCGTTATTTTCCGTTTTTTAAAACAAGTGGCAATACAACATTTGATTCCTCAAATTCAAGCGCTTAGCATTGAATGCGCTCTGCCCTATCAGGCAATTGGTATACGTCGCCAAACAACCCTCTGGGGATCTTGCAATAGTAAGCATAAAATTCATTTAAACACTAAACTTTTATTTTTGCCTGAAGAACTTGTGCGTTATGTGATGATTCATGAGCTTTGCCACACAAAACACCTTAATCATTCAATGCGCTTTTGGCATTTACTTTCAAAATTTGATCCCTTTTATGCAAATCACAAACGCGCACTGGCTAAAGCTCAACATACACTTCCCGCTTGGCTCGAGCATCATTAGTATTTTTTTATGCTTATCATTCTTCAGCTTTTGCAGACAAATCTTTAGCGTTCGCACTCCGATATAATATTTCAGCACGATTTTTAATAAAATCTCGTTTAAACGTCAGGCTCACATAGGGCCAAATACTGCCCTGCTCCCTTCCAATATAATTATCATAGAAAACAAATTCCTTGTCACGATATTTAAGCCAGGCATTTTGGCTTTCTTTTAATTCCTGTTGAAACTCGGGTTTTAATGTCGCCATCAAAGCATCATATAAGCGATTCACCTCTTGATCCCAGTTTTTAATGGCAAAAGAGGCACAATCCATCATGCCTGTGTTTGTCTGCTTTTTCTTAAGACAACCTGTTTCAGTCACATTCACAGGATGTTTATTACTCAAGGGCGAGAAAACTACCTGGGTTTGTACAGTCTCGGCCAGTAGCCTTGAACAAGACAGTAAAGCCATACCCAAAAACACAGTCCTAATGCCCCTAATACCCATACCTTTTCCCATATTTCCATGAATATACACAGTATAACCCAACTGGAACTTTTTGCTTAAGCGTCCCCTCTAAACAAATAAGGCAATACATCCAATTAAGGAGAGGTTATGTCAGCTCAAACACCTATCATTGGGGATTCTGGCGAAAAGCCAACTTTCTCAGAAGCCATGAATAACCCCATACTTTCCCAGGCATTCTTTGAGTTTGTAGTAAAGGAATTTTCTTCTGAAAATTATCAATTTATTAGAGATCTAGAACGTCTAACATACTCAAAACCAACAAAAACAAATGCCGGTAAGATTAAAGAAAAATTTAAAGCCATTTATAATATGTATATAGTTGTAGTTGAGAGCAGCGATAAACAAGTTAATCTTTCAGCTGAAGTGAGAGATGATATACTAAAGGCTATGGCACCAGAGAATACGGATAGCAGCAAGATTATCGATGCCTTCCAAAAGGCTGGAGATCAAATTTGGATATTAATGGAACAAGACAGTTATACACGATTTCTAGCATCAGATCTGTATACAAAAGCAATGCAAAATCCAGCAACAGATCAGTATAGAGATCAGTATAGAAAAGCAATGCAAGAAAAAGCGGAAAAGACACGTTGGTATCAACTAAAAAAGAACTTGGGCTCATTGCTCACGAAAACAAAAATGTTTGATTTCAGCACAACGTCCGGATCTGGTGCTGTTGCATCTCCATCGCATGCCGAATCCAAACAAGCCGCTGAAGCACAAGAAGTGGCGTTAAAAGATGCCGCTCCTTCTACACTCAAAAGACACGCGACTCATTCAGGCACTGAAAGATTCTTAAGATTTACAGGCAAATCTAAGAACGCAGGCACTCGTGCTGCCAGCTCAGTTAGGCTCGATACTACAGATAGGGATAAGGATAAGAACTCGACTAAACCCAGATAAGGTGTCTGACGCCAACCTATCACCAAATATCTCATCTCTATGATTTGACAAATCTAAAATCAGCTACCAAACTAAACAGAGCTCTGTTGGGGAAATTTTCTATTAGTAGAGGTTTTGTGTCATGAAAGGTATTGCAATTAACTTATTGGTGGCAGGTCTTTTGATTTTAAATGTCAGTTGTGCGCAATTTAATCACTTTACCCAATGTAAAACTATGTATACCTTTGGGGATGCCAACTATGACAAACAATTAAGTGTGGGAATTCATCCTACCAAAATAGGTCCCATTGTTGCAGATAAAGTACCTGGAAATTTTCCTAGAAAATTCTTAGAACCTGATGGTAGTTATGGTGGAGGTCGCGTATTTTGCAGTATCCGTGAAGCCGAACAGGCCATTTTAGATGCCAGGTCCAAAAGTTTATTGTCACAAGAAGGGGAATGGGGCATCTATCAATTATCTGGGGACTGGAAAAGCTATGTCTATGAGCTTCACCCCAATGATTATCGTTTAAGTAAACCCACAACAGTGATTAAACGCGTAAAATAAGAAATAAAAAGAGAGCCAAAAGGTATTGTAAAGGCCCGGCATTTCTGTTATTATCTGAAATATGAAGTATGTAATAGTAGTAACAGTCCCCTCCCGCACCTGGCGCCAATGGCGCTAAATTCTTATTTATAAAATTTTCGTCCATTTAATTCCTTAAAAATCATGATCCTAAATAATGCGTGGAGGTACATGTTATGTTACAGCACCCCAAAGTATTGATTATTTCATTACTTATTACTTTAACCCTCTTTTTTTCATGCCTTGGCATTAATGCTTTGAATGCCAAAGTGCAAACTCAATCGCCCTTTCGTATCGGGATCTTGGTGCCCATGGAACACCAAGCCCTATCTGATATGGTTGCAGGGTTTAAAGAAACCGTTCTGCAACATGCTAGGCAACCCGTTGAATTTATCGTGCAAAATGCCCAAGGCGAATTAGCCTTGCAAAACACTATTATTCAGCAATTTATGGGCCAAAAACTTGACATCATTGTACCCATTGGTACAACAGCAACGCAAATGACTGCACATTTGGTGAAAAAACAAGCTATTGTAAGCTTGGCCGCTTTATATTCAGAAGAAGAAAGATTGGCGAACAAAAATCATAATATCACAGGTGTGCATGATGAAATTGGCCCCATGAAACCCTTAGATATGATGCAAATCGTGATGCCCAATTTAAAGAAAATCGCCTTAATTCATAGTCAGAGCGAAAGGAACTACCCCATCATTGCGGTTTTAATTCCTTACGCAAAAAAATTGGGCATTACTGTGCAAGATCTCACCGTACAAACACTTGCCAATCTCCCAACAGCTTTGCATAGCATCGATTCGGATGCACAAGCTATTTTTATTTTAAAGGATCATCTCATTGCCTCGGGTGCTTCAAGTATTGTGAAAACAGCTGCAATGCGTCACATCCCCTTTGTTGCAGCCGATGAAGGTAGTGTAAAAGAAGGCGCTGCTTTTTGCTTGGGCGTTAAAGAAAGGACTATTGGTGAACAAGGAGGACTTTTAGCCCTTAAAATTATGGAAGGAAATCCCATTAAAGATATGCCCATGGAAGATATTCATACCTTGGAGATCTTCTATAATCCAGCATCTCTGGGGGCGCAAAACATAAAACAAGCACAATTGGAGATAGCGGCTAAAACCATGGGCTATCGCTTGAGTGCTGTGTCCTTAAGTGATAGAGGCTGAATGTTACATGAATGGATTTTTAGCAAAAGTTCTGTCATACTACTTTTGATTAGGGTGCAAAAATCAAAAGGTAGGCTAACTTATGTTAACAACTCGCAAATCTCGTTCAGGAGGGATGCGGCCTGGCGCGGGCCGCCCCAAGGGCAGCGGTAAGTTTAAAGAAAATACACGTCCTATCCGCGTCCCAGAACGCTTATTGCCGCAGATCGAAAACATGTTAGACTTTTATGTCGAACATCTTGCTCAGAGCAAAATGCAAAGTGAGTATGAAAATGATATTTTCCAACCCGAATTTAAAACCCAGCATGCCCTGCCCTTTTATGCCAGCCGGGTGGCTGCTGGCTTTCCTTCACCCGCAGATGATTATATAGAAGCTAAGCTCGATTTAAATCAGCATTTAATTAAACACCCCGCCGCGACTTTCTTTGTGCGAGTCAGTGGTAATTCTATGACAGGTGCAGGTATTTTCGAAAATGATATTTTAGTGGTCGATCGCTCCTTAAAGCCCAGCCATGGTAAAGTGGTGATCGCTGTGATTAATGGAGAATTAACCGTTAAGCGTTTAAATATACTTAAGGATAAGGTAAGTTTGCGTCCAGAAAACGAGGACTACCACCCTATAGACGTCAGTGAAGATATGGAATTTAGCATTTGGGGAGTAGTGACTAGCGTTATTCATGCTGTCTAAGCACTTTGCTTTGGTAGATTGTAATAATTTCTATGTCTCTTGCGAACGCGTTTTTCAACCTTCTTTAGAAAAAAAACCCGTCTTAGTGCTGTCTAGCAATGAAGGCTGTGTCATTGCACGTTCAAACGAAAGCAAAACTTTGGGTATAGGCATGGGCGTTCCCTACTATCAAATCAAAACGCTTGTGGCAGAATATAATATCAAAGTATTTTCCTCTAATTTTGCCCTGTATGGCGACATGTCAGAACGCGTCATGCATATTTTATCTCAAAGTGACACTGACATTGAAATTTATTCTGTGGACGAAGCTTTTTTAGATTTAACTTCCCTGCAACATGAAAAACGCTTAAAGTATGCACAAGCACTGGTCAAAAAAATTCGAAAGTGGACAGGTTTACCTGTGTCTATTGGTTGTGGTCCAACCAAAACCTTGGCCAAAGCGGCAAATCATTATGTCAAAAAACATAAAGTGCCAGGAGGGGTACTCGATTTATCAGATCTCAACACCCGCAGTTTGATTTTATCTAAAATTGCTGTGGGCGACATCTGGGGTATAGGACGCAAAACCGCTGAAAAACTTCAGCGCTTGGGATTCTATACTGCAAATCAATTGCTTAATCTTGACAGTAAAATAGCCGACAAAAAATTTAACATCGGCATTACGCGAACACTCCGGGAACTACAGGGAGAATCTCTGGTGGAATTAGATGACATGACCAACCTAAGAAAACAAATTATTGTTTCTCGTTCCTTTGGCGATAAAATATCAGATTTTTTCACAATCAAGTCCGCCCTGCTTCAACACATCTCTACTGCTGCTGAAAAATTACGGGCAGAAAATCTTTTGGCCAAAACAATCCAAATATTTTTACATACCAATCGATTCCAAGAAGAAAACTATCATCATTCACATTGCGATGAACTCCCACTTTATACCGATAACACTGTCGATTTTATTCAAGCAGGCTTAAAAGCTTTACAAGCAATTTTTAAAGACAACACCGCCTACAAAAAAGCTGGCGTCATTATCATGGATATTATAGAAAAAGAAGCGCGTCCAATCGATATGTTTGCACCACTTAATACAGCAAGGCAAGATAGCTTGATGGAAACCCTGGATGATATCAACCAAAACATGGGACGAGGAACTTTGCGTTATGCATCTGTTGGTAAGCAGCAGGCCTGGCAACCTCGTGTCAGCCTACGATCTCCTGCTTACACAACGCAATGGGAAGATTTACCCATCGTCAATTGATGTGATCTTATCAAGCGTATAGTATCTTAAGTTTTGGATACTTTTCCGTGACTGGTTATTCGTTTGTTCTCTACTGGCTCTTTTTCTGAACTAACATTCAAACTGGCAAACTTAATGTATTTTATCAGAGCTCTGTCTTCTTTAAGACCAGTAAGCGAATCATGCATAGATCTTGGAGAAAAAATAACAGGTTGTGGTTCTTGCATGTTAGCAAAAGCTTTCTCCGTTTCTGGTTCTACTCTGGCAAGATGATCCGAGAGTGTTGGAACAACAGGGGCTGTTGTTGTTGTATTCGCTATGTCAGCAGTTACCGGTACCGCTGCAGTTTCCGCAGCAGGAGCTAGGAACGTACTAGGGAAAAAACGACGTTTTGATGCCGCAAGCTTCTTCGTGGCAAGAGCGGGTTTAGGCATGGACACATTAGAAGCCTCTGACTCTATTTCCTCTGACGCTATTTCCTCTGATTCTATTTCCTCTGATTCTATTTCCTCTGACTTTATTTTTCGTTCATCGTCATAAGGATAAGGTTTAACTCTAGCTGAATGCTTAAGCCTACGTTTAGGCCTATGTTCAGGTTGTTCATATTTAGGTTTATACATGTCAGTCTCCCAAAATTTATTATTAAACACAAAGTGTTATAATATCACATATGGGGTCAGACGCCAACCCACTGTATGTATTTATAGTTATTTTGTCATCCTTTTAAAATAAGGCCCACAACACCTGCTGCAAGTACAACAAACACGGGTGGTAGTTTTTTCAAAAATAAAAACAATAAAAATGCAATTGCAAAAATGACAAACGCTGTGATATCAGGAATGGTTTGTTTTCCTATCAAAAACGCAGAGCCAATAATGGCACCCGTTGCAGCAGAGGTTAAGCCCTCAACACCTGCCATCACTAAAGGATGATCTGCCACTCTTCGATAAAAGGGAGCAATTAAAATAACCAATAAATAACAAGGTAAGACAATGCAAAGCGCAGCAATACCCGCACCCAACACACCTGAAATTAAATAACCCATAAATACCACAGACATTATGATGGGACCTGGCGCAATCATTCCGACGGCGATGGCATCTGTAAATTGTTGATCTGTTAACCAATGATGTTCCGACACTAAACTATGATGTAAAAAGGGTAAAATAGCTAAACCACTGCCAAAAACAAAGGTTCCCGCAATTAAAAATGCTAAAGCAAATTTTAACAACATACTCATATAAAAAGGATCTTGCACGTGCAAAACCAACCCGGAACTCAACATCAGAGTATAGAGATTGGCATTTCGATCCTGACGATATTGATAAAATGCAGCAATGCAACCGCTAATGATAAATACGGATACCAGTTCTTGAGAAAATAGCACTGTCACAATAACATTGAAAACAAAAATACCCCATAGTAATAACCTCTTATTTAATACCATTTTGGCAAGATAATAACCATTAATTAAAATAATACCCACCACCGCAGGACCTACTCCATAGAAAAACCCATGCACCCAAGGAAGCCCTTTAAACTCAACATATAAAATTGCAATACCTAATATGATGCAAAAAGGTGCAAAAATAAAAGCTAACATCACTTGGGTTGCTCCCAGCGTTTTCGCTTTAACCCAACCTAAATAAATAGCTAACTGTGTACCCAAAGGTCCGGGACAAAGTTTTGAAAAGGCAAGGCCTTGTATATAATCTCGCCTGCTTATCCATCCACGCTCTTCCACCAAATCACGCTGCATATATCCAAGCAAGGCTAAAGGACCTCCAAAGCCTGTTGCGCCCAAACGTAAAAAATACATAATAAAACCAAGATATGTATAAGGATAATGCTTTTTATTATTAGATGGATTAGACATTATATTGTTCGAGGACGAATATTGCGGTAATAAGGCTCCCAGATATAGGCACGCAAAATTTCTTCAGCGCTTTTATCCAAAGGCGCATCAGAATGCCCTTCTCGCTTGACTTCTTCTACGATCTCTAAGGCAACGCGAAAAGCAACTTCTGTCGCTTGACTAATATCTGGCAATAAAGGCGCGGTTTCAGCATTTTCTGTGCAATGACTAATCGTGTTAGATGCTATCCACAACATGTTGTCTGTTAAAATCTTAGCCTTGGAAGCAATTAATCCTAAACCCAATCCTGGAAAAGATAGTGCATTGTTACACTGCGCAATTTTAGGATCAAAAGGACTGCCTGTGGCAATTAAGGCGCGCCCCTTTGTCCAAGCCAAGATATCTTTGGGATTACCTTCTGCATATTCATTGGGATTAGATAAGGGAAAAACAATCGGTCTTTCACAGCCATTTGCCATGTCTTTAATGATGTTTTCAGTGAATGCTCCGCCTACACCCGCGCAACCAATCAAAATCGTGGGATTAATTTTCTTGACAAGATTTTCTAAAGAAAGCATAGCTTCATCGTCACGTGCATAAGGGAGTTGTAATGTCATTAATTCCTTTGTTGTTTTTGTTAGCAATCCCATCTTGTCGACCAGCCATATTCTTTTTCTTGCTTCCAGATTTGATAAACCTTGCTTTTCTAAAGCAAAAACAATCTGATCCGCAATACCCACGCCTGCTGTGCCGGCGCCAAAAATCACAATTTTTTGATCAACAAGCGGCTTACCTGTCCGTCTCACCGCACCCAATAATGCAGCCAAAGTTACCACACCTGTACCTTGCATATCATCATTTAACGTGCACAATTTGTCGCGGTATTTTTCCAAAATCTTTCTGGCATTGCCCCTGCCAAAATCCTCCCAATGTAACAGGGCTTTTGGCATTTCAGCTTTTACCCCTGCCACAAAACGATCAATAAAATCATCATACTCGTCCCCACGTATCCGAGAATGTTTCCAACCTAAGTATAAAGGATCGTTTATCAATTCAGGATTATCAGTGCCCACATCTAAAATAATTGGTAAAGAAAAATAAGGATTAATACCACCACAAATGGTGTATAACATTAACTTGGCAATAGGGATACTAATACCACCCACACCTTGGTCCCCAATCCCTAAAATGCGTTCACCATCTGTTACAATAATGGCATCGACATTAGGATGCGTACGATTTTTAAGGATCATCTGCATATTATCTTTATCAGGATAACTGATATATAAACCCCTGGGCTGGCGAAATTCACGACTAAATGCTTTTACTGCCAAACTAATGAAGGGTGTATAAATAATAGGTAGCATTTCTGTTAAATGCGTCATCACTAATTTGTAAAATAATACTTCATTTTTATCATGCAAATTATTTAAATAAATTTGTTTTTGTAGAGGATCCTCATACTTTTTATATTGTTGATAGGCGCGCACCACCTGTTCTTCAAGGGTTTCAATCTTATAGGGCAGCTTACCCAAAAGCCCTAGAGTGCAACGTTCCTCATAAGTAAAGGCCGTCCCCTTATTCAATAGTAAGGTGGTCAACAGGGCTTTGCCCCGTAAATCCGTTTCAATCCATTCTTCGCCAGACTTTTGGTCCCGCCGAATGGTGTAATTTAACATACTAAGAACGTCCCTGTTCGATACAAAACTACCCTGTTCTTAGAA
This sequence comes from uncultured Legionellaceae bacterium, assembly GCA_964498615.1. Taxonomy (GTDB): domain Bacteria; phylum Pseudomonadota; class Gammaproteobacteria; order UBA6186; family Azoamicaceae; genus CAWARU01. The sequence goes on from CAZCHZ010000008.1 coordinate 10,187, forward strand.
TATAGTCTAGGTTCAAGAGGGCAAGTCATTTACCCTCTTTACGGGAACGAAAATACTCGATGAGTTTTCGAGAAAGCGTGACTGGATAGGGTAATGGAGGCAAGGAATCTAGCGTAAACCACTTGGCGTCTTCGAGCTCTGTTGGATCAATGCTGATCTCGCCTGATGCGTATTCGACATTAAACCCCATCATAAATGAATTTAAAAACGGCCAACTTTGTGAACCAAAATATTTTGGGTTTTTTACACTAATGCCTACCTCTTCTTTTATCTCTCGCACAATCGCCTCTTCTGCTGATTCTCCGGGTTCAATAAATCCTGCCAAAGTGCTATACACGCCTTCTCTAAAGTGAGGAGATCTGCCAAGTAAAATTTCCGGCCCTCTTTCCACAAGGACGATAACAGCAGGTGAGGTATGAGGATAGATAATTCTATCGCAATGTTTACAAATTTTGGCAAGCTCTATTTCACTTATCAATGTTTTTTCACCACAGGATCCGCAAAATAAATTTCTATAATGCCAATTTAAGATTTGTCTTGCACGACATAGCAGTCCCTGTAAAGGAACATCTACCGTTTCTAGAAATAATTTTATTGTGACCCAGGTAAATGCAGGATCTATTTGATTTGTATCCTCTAATTCATAGGTATGTAGTGGATGATTATCCACTGTGCCAAGAAAATAGTGCAAAGATGCAGCACGCATGGATTCATGAATAAATTTAAGTGCTGTAAAAGGATTTTGCGTATTTTTATCAATTAATAATTTGTCTTTATGAAAAATTAACCCCAGTGCATCATCTGCAATGTTATTAAAAGCATATCCTACTTTAAAAATCATTTTCTAGACTGGCTCCTAAAAGGATGGCATTCTCTGCCCTTACAAATTACAATACCTATAGATAGGCGTCAAAATCAAGGGAGCTTCGTATGATCTGGGTAGTCTGTGCCAATAGTAGTGAATGTAATATTTATGCCTATGACAAAAAAGCTATTAAACTAACAACGGTAAAGAAATTATCTCATCCAGAATCAAAGCTCAAAGGTAGGGAAATCACCTCCGATGGACCCGGACATTACCAAGCCGCAGGCACCGCAAGAGGTAGCTATGCCCCTGATGAAACACCCCAATCACAAGAAGCGAATAATTTTGCAAGACAAATTGCCATGGAAGTAGAAACCGGCAGAACGGCACATGAATATGAAAAGCTCATTTTAGTAACCCCACCCGCCATGCAAGGACTTTTGAACCAGCATCTTAAACCCCAAGTTCAAGATTTAATATTAAAAACCATCAGTAAAAATTATATGAGTCAAAATTTAAAAGAATCAGAAATGCTTGATATTATTGTAAATGCCTTAAAGCTCCATTAAAATACCATTTGCATTCTAATCGAAAAAATATCTAAAAGTCGTTTATGGTAAATTGCAGGCGCTGTGCCAGGATTGTGAACATCGGTTGGATTAATTCTCGCTTTGATATAATTAGCGATAAAGCGTACATTGTTATTCGCAAACCAATTCAACCCTACAGTGATGTTTTGTTCACTTCCGCCATATACATTTCTATCAATCATATTAATTGCACTCAATCGTAAGACGACTTCCCAGGCGCCACAAGGACTACTCGGTTTTACCCCGTCAAATAAGCCATCATCAAAGTTATATCCTCGAGATTCACCCGTTAAGATATACCCCCCTTCCACATACCATGCATTAAAGTGTATATTATTAATATCATCCATACCAATTCTAGGCAGACGCTGCACATCCACATAATGATATTCACTTTGCAGCGTAAATGGCCCATAAAGAAAGCCGAGCTCTGCTGCTAAAAAATCAAAACTTCTAGCACGCAAATTGCCTGAGTTCACCAGGGGCGGCACAGACTTAAGTGTTAAGGCATTGCGTGGCAGTGCTTCTGGAAATGTAAAAAATAAATTTCTTTGTAATATCTGCCCACTCCCGCCCAAGGTATGATTCATCCCCTGATATCTTGCAAATAACCCAAAATGGTAAACTCTATCATCTGTGTGCACTGGAACATAAGTAAGACGTATCTCTTCGCCCACCCTATCAGGACGACCAGGACTATTAAAATTGTCATCATTTTGTTGTGGCTGATGCACCATGGCTGAAAACGTAAAGGTATCAAAAAGCGATATTTGTCCTAATATCCCTATGGCAGTCCCAGGTGTATTTGCAAAAGCACTCGATCCCATACTGGTTTCAACTAGCATAAAATCGTTATTACTGGTTTGATTTTCAAGCGGTGATAGGGGCGTCATGAGCCCCACGGTATAACGTGTATTAAAGGGGCCATAATACATTAACCAAGCATTCTGGAACTGTTCTTGATTATTAGTTTCAAAACTTACGTCAATCGCATATTCAATATTAGACCCAATCCCACCTCCAAATAAAATAAAAGCACGACGAATAAGCCCGCCATTAGGCAACTCAGCACCTTTGTCTTGTTCACTGCCTGAAAAAATGCTTTCTTCTAAGTGAATGTAGCCACCAAGTTTACACCAAAATTGCTCATTGAACCTATAGATAAACTTAAGACCATCCTTATTATCTATCTTAGAATCACCAATAACGGTAGCTTCTTCTACAATTTCTGGCGCCACAATACCAGGAACAAGCATAGCGCCGAGTAACATACCCATGAGGATTTTACCGAAACTTACGAAACTTACCCTACCTAGCATGCTGCCCCCTACCTAAATTCACATCATCATACTGATGTAAAAGACAGTTGACAAGGGCTTAAGTACTCTATTATAGTTTTTCTTATGATAAGTTTGTTTAGCCACAGTTCTGCGCCTAAGAAATGCATCCAAAATGCATCCCCGTTCTCTATGTCTTCTTTTTCTTCAACCTGTATAGATAACGCTTCCGTTGTAGTAGTCGCTATTGCAACGGCTGTAGTCGCCTATAGAGGTTAGTGGATATCCGCCCTCTATAGGCGGAAACCCCGAGCGGATAATCATAAATTTTCTCTAACCGTTTTTTTAAGGAGATTTTCTAATGTCAGCCAAGATCGACGCACAATCGATGATCATGCAGCGCCGCGCTGAAAATAAAACCATCATTGCAACAGGCCTTGCACTGTTTGCCATGTTTTTTGGTGCTGGAAATATTGTTTTTCCACTGCATTTGGGTGCGCATTCAGGTCAAAATATTGCTATCAGTATTTTTGGATTTTTGATCTCAGCAGTGGGTGTGCCTTTTTTTGGTGTGATGGCGACCAGTCTTTATGATGGCGACTACCATGCCTTTTTTGAGCGCCTCGGCAAAATACCTGCTTTTATCATCATTGTTTTCCTGCTTTTTATTCTTGGTCCACTCGGTGCCATGCCGCGTACGGAAACCACCACATATAACACCTTATTGCCTTATTTACCAGAATTTCTGCAAAATAATGCACTATTCAGTATTATTTATTGCGCACTGGTGTTGGTTTTTGCGTTTCGTGAAACAAAAGTGGTGAATATTTTGGGTTTATTCTTTAGCCCAATCAAAATTATCTCTTTTAGCTGCTTGATATTAATGGGCGTATTGATAGGAAAAGGTCCCATAGATAGTCTCTTATCTTCAAAAGAAGCATTTACCCATGCCTTTACCACAGGGTATAACACCATGGATCTGGTGGCGGCATTCTTCTTTTGCACTGCAGCTTTTAGATCGGTGAAATTAAGCAGTCTTGAAAACAACGGAAGCAGTCCTATCATGCTGAATCTCAAAGCCAGCGCTTTGGGTGCCATCGTGATAAGTTTAGTGTATGCAGGCTTTATGTTTGTTGCCTATAGCCATGCGCACGCCTTAATCGGCATGCCAGCAGAACAAACCATTTCTGCCGTTGCCTTCGAAGTATTAGGAAAATTTGGGGGCTTGTTTGTGTGTATTGCAGTGTCCTTTGCCTGCTTTGCCACTGCACTTGCACTGGCAGAAGTAAGCAGCCACTGCCTACATCATCAAATTTTTAGAAGAAAAATTTCAAAGCCTATATGCCTAATGATGGTGATGTTATTAACCTATTTAATGAGTAATTTAGGTTTTCAGGGTCTTGCAAAAGTGATTGGGCCGGTGGTGACTATCATCTATCCAGCACTCATCGTACTGTGCCTAATGAATATTTTATACAAATGGAAAGGCATACAGATGGTAAAATTACCTGTGTTTCTTACATTGCTTGTCACAATAGTGGGTACATTATTTTAACCTGTCATGCCAGCGCAGGCTGGCATCCAGGAAATACGTGAATTATACTGGATGAAAGCGTTAGCTGGCATGACAACTACTCAAGATACATTAATTTCAAATATCGATAATAAGTGCCTTCCGCATTTGATACGGCCAGAAGAAACCCTTCACGTCCATCTAAAAAACCTAATCTTAAAATATAACCTCGTACAAACGTCCACAAACCATGTGTGATGGCTTTAACAAGCCCTCCTCTTTTCCCTTGTCGTATTTTTTGCTCTGCACTGGCATTAGAATAATCATTCATTTTTTTAAGAACTGTTGAAAGATTTGGAAAAGCAAGATGATAAATTTTACCCTTTAGTTTTCCAATGCGCCCCTCGATATCAATACCTTCATGTACGAGGGCTGAAACAAATTTAGCTTTTGTTCTGCGAAATAACACCGCTTGCTTATCATTCCACCAATCGCCAAAGCGGATCATTTTGCCACAATATTCTGATTTAAAATATATTTCATAACCATCATAATGGACATCAGTAATGACTTGTAATATTTCATTTTTAAGCTCTGGACTAACTCGCTCATCTGCATCAATTGATAGCACCCATTCACTTGTGGCCATCTCTAAGGCACGTTGCTTTTGCACACCATAGCCAGGCCAGTCCCGTACAAACACCTTATCTGTATATTTTTTACAAATATCAAGGGTATTATCGTTACTGCCTGAATCGATCACCACAATTTCATCTGCCCATGCAACAGATTGTAAGCAGTCTTCTATATTATGCGCTTCATTTTTGGTGATGATGATAACACTTAAGGATGACATAAAAGCGTTTCCGTCCTTTTAAATAACTTGCGTATATAATAACCTATAATTTCCATAAAAAAAATTTATTCTGATAACAACATATTTGATGCATATACATCATAAGCAAGTTTTTCAACTAATGATTTTTTCAGGTTTATTATATACTTGAAACACGCAAATGTTAAGAAATATTAACGTATATTATGGTCACAAAGCTTATTTCTTGCATTCCCCGCATTTTCTTCTGCAGATAAAGCAGCAAAGACAGCAGTTATAGAGACTAGCAAGCACTAAGCCCATCACAAACCCTGTTAGAAATCCCCAAAGACCACCATATATAGCACCCATCAAAGTAGGTTCATAGCCCTTGAAAACGCTCGCAAGCAACGATACGATGGCAACGCCGTCATGATAATAGGTAGCAAAGAGGCCCAACACCAACAGCAATAAACCAATCGTAAAGCCCGATGCCATTGAAAATGCAAACTTTTTTAATCTTGAACATGCACAACCGCCACAGCCACATTTTTGACATTTACCACAGCTGCCGCATTTTGTATCAGTTCCGCATTGCATACATTTTTCATTTTTCATCAGGTTTCTCCTAATTCGAATAATAGATCTCTATATTATTTTTATAGACCATTTTTAGCCAATTTTCACTATAACCTATAACCAAAGATTATTTTTTCTGTAGCTCGTAAACGCCAATCAATTCTGCCTTTCCTAAGACATGTCCTCGCATGGATTCTTCTATTTCCTCCTTACCAGGTGCATTTTTCATCGGAAGTACCGTATCTAAGGCATATAATTTGAAAAAATAACGATGAGACCCTGTGGGCGGACACGGTCCGCCGTATTCGTTCTTGCCAAAGTCAGACATCCCAATTACAGCATTACTCGGCGTGCTATTTTCCTTTATAAAAGCAATATTTGGAGACACGTTATAGAGCACCCAGTGCACCCATGTTTTTCCGGGGGCGTCCGGATCATCAACAATGAGCACTAAACTCTTCGTTCCGTCAGGAATGTCAGAAAATTCGAGCGGAGGATTCACGTTTTCTCCTGCACACGTATATTTGGAAGGAATCGGCTGATTATGTTCGAAGGCTGAACTGGTGACTTTCATATAAGCTGTTTTAATGTATTTTTAAGTGCTTGCTTTAATTGGTTTCTTCCAAAACCACTTTTGAGGAAAACCTCTCTTGCCCTTGCATCGTCTTCGTTAATAAAATAATCGTAATGAATTAATTTGAGCGGCCTTCTGTATTTGGTTGCAATAACCTCTCCTCGTACATGCCGAGTCAATCTATCTTTCAAATTTGTACTGAATCCAGTGTAGAATTTTTTATCCTTCAGGCTAAACAGAGTATAGACGTAATAATGCATAAAGAAACGTCAAACGTTTCTAATTATATAAATAAAGTAAGAGCCAAGTCTGACTTGGCCCTCCTCAAACTCTAACCGAGTTTGACTCGGGAGCGGGATACGGGAATCGAACCCGTGTAACCTGATTGGCAACCAGGTGTACTACCATTGTACTAATCCCGCAGGAATAAAAAGAATTATAGCAAATGAGGTGGAATCCGCACAAGAAGCGAGAGAAAACAGCTTAGATAAGACCCTGCGCGCGCATTTTGCGGGAACAGCCAGGAAATTGAGTGAATAGAGATGAGCGTGACAGCAA
>CAZCHZ010000009.1:0-15767 GCA_964498615.1 uncultured Legionellaceae bacterium
TAATCAAACTTGCAAAGCTCTTATAGAAATTTAGTTGAACTAAGCAATCACTTATCAACCAGCAAGCATTTAACTGATTTGACAAGCAACAGTCAAAATGTTGAACAGGTGAAGGCGATACAAAAGGTATCACAAATGTTTGAAAGTGTAGGAGGTGAAAAAGGACTGAGCGCACAACAATCTGCGGATCTTGTTGCTGAAGCAGGAGCTGGGGCCGATTTTGCTTATTTAAAGGGCGGTGGTAACCTAAGATTATCCGGTACCGCCTATGATCAAGAAGTCTATAGAAAAGCTGAGCAATTGAGCAAGTCAGAGGATTTTCAAGAAGCGCTAAGGGAAGCAGTACAAGCATCAAACACCTTATCACATTCCGTATCAGATGAAGAGTCTCAACGGTTGTCTAAAAATGTTTCTGGTTCATATGAAAAATCAGATCATTTTAGACAAGAAGCAATGAAGAGTTATAGAGTTGCGGAAGATTATCAAAGGCAGGCGATACATATACAAGCAAATACAGCGAGCATTAATGCAAACCTTACACAAGATTTTGTCGAATGGTTTGCAAATCAACGCGCTGATAATACTGGTGGGCGGATTGGTAAACAAGGAGCAGGTCATATAATTGCGAATGATCCTCGTTTGACCATAATGTATGCTGAACGATTTTTAAATGAAAAAGGTATTAACCCAGAAAAACCACCAGAAATTCTCCGAGAGGGAAACAATGGAAATAGAATAAGGTCTTCTTACGAAAGCGATAAAATTTCAAATACATATGTACCAAGTGAAGAATATATGCATCAAGTTAAAAAACAAGGGGAAAACAAGAATTTTGGTTTAGATGAAACAAGAGTTAGCGCATTGCAGCAAGATGTTTTATTTAAACATAATAAAGGTCAAGATGACATAGAGAATGCAAAATCTCATATAAATCAAGGGTTCAGCCAGGGTAAAGCCGAATTTAACAAACGCAAAAATAAACAAGTTGCTATTCAGGCTGTAATTGCTGAGGGCCAGCATATCACTAAGTTGGCTAATATTTTGAAAAAAGATCCATCTACCGAAGAGGGCCAAGGTGAGAATCAGACTAAAAACTAAAGATTCGTTTTATTATCCCGTTTGCTGTGAGATGTGGATTGCAAAGCATTCCACGCTGCACTTCCAGGAAAACCTGCATTATTTCTATGAAAATCAAAACTTGACTGAGGTGTTCTATTGGACGCTTTAAATATTTTAGGTGCTTTGATATTGAAAAATTTTCGTGCTAATGTATCAATGACAATAAAGCCAATAATTAAACCAATAGGTAAACTTTCTTGCCAGCTTGATATCGGGAAGAAAATAAATGCTGAAAAAGTCACAAATAAAGTTCTATTTAAACGAATTTTGGGGCTGAGGTCCAAATATTTTTTAAATTCTTCGGTATTTAACTCATATTTTCTCTGGACTTCTTCCGAAAGAAGAAGATTAGCAAAAAAAGATGGGTTTTTAAAAATAAGTAGACTATCAATAGTAGAACTGACAATGACCCATGTTAGCCAAAACCATAATGTCTGGAACTGTGGTAAATTTTTTAACACCCAACAAATCGAAAAGGTTAAAGCAACCTTAAAAACAAACAAGATAGGGTTGAAATATATCCAACAATTCTGTTTAAGGTTATTTAGACCTATATTTAAAAAGCTCATGGTAAACCCCCATTTGACGTTTTCGAGTGTAGCACAAAATAAGAGGCAAGTACCTCAAACGTCTTTCTTGGGGGGCACATGAAACGCTTTTCGGGGGCTTTTACGCAAGGCGGTCAAACGGAGTTGCACCATTTACACATGATACAACAGGTAGTCTCATCTACCTTAAAAATTGCCTTCTTTCTGAGCTCATTATTTTTTACTACAGTCATTTGTTATAAGGTTGGCTTAGAAAGACTCTATTTTGTATTGGTTTACTATAAAACCTCTATTCGAATGGACTTACAATTTCTACCAAAGGGCTTTTTTGATAGCTCCTGGGTATTTTTCAATGGTCAATGGGCAGAAGTTAATGATTACGTCATAGCAAATTACCCCGGCTATGTTGAATTAGCCACGTTTGTGAAGGCTGAAATTTTTAAAGGTTTGTTACAAAGCATTTTATTTTTTTGTTTCATTTTGGTGGTGTTATCCGCGTACTGGATTGCCAGAGGTAAGAAAAAGCAAACGATGAAAATTCTTAAGGGCTATGAACTTGTTAGTCCAAAAAAATTAAAAACGCTTGTCATGAAACATGGAGCATCTTCAATAAATATTGCTAATATTCCATTACCAAAAAATTCGGAATGCGAACATATTATGATTACTGGAACTACAGGTTCAGGCAAAACAAATGCTATCCATTCAATTTTGAAGCAAATCAGACTACTTCGCCATAAGGTAATTATTGTGGACACCAGTGGAGGGTTTGCTTCTCGTTTCTATGATGAAAAAAGAGACAAACTGCTTAATCCTTTTGATAAGCGTTCCAGTCATTGGAATCTATGGTCGGAATGTATAGAAGAGTATGATTTCGACGAATTTGCAGAAAGTTTAATTCCTTTGGACAGCCATGATAAATTTTGGACGCGGGCAGCCCAACAGTTATTTTCAACTTCTGCGCTTCTGATGAAACGAAATGAAAAAGAATCCCTAGAGGAATTGTTGGACACGCTTCTTTCTAAGCCCCTGAAAGAAACAGTAGAGCATTTTGAAGGTACGTTTGTCTCTGCTTATGTTGATCCGGCCACAGAAAAAACGGCCTTAGGAATAAGAGCAACTTTGATTTCAGCATTACGAAGTTTGAAATTTTTAGAAGATGAGAGTGAAAATAATTTTTCCATTCGTCAATGGCTGACGAATGATCAAGAGAATGGATGGTTATTTCTATCATCATTGCCAACACAAAGAGAAACTTTGAAGCCTTTGATGTCAGCTTGGCTAAGTATTGCGATTAAATCGCTTATGTCTATGGGTGAGGATTTTAACCGTCGGATTTGGTTTGTTGTTGATGAACTTGCCTCTTTGAACCGAGTTCCCATTTTAATGCAAGGATTGGCTGAGGTAAGGCGCTATGGGGGTTGCATGGTCTTGGGATTCCAAGATATGCAACAATTAGACGTGATTTATGGTTCAAAGACAGCTCGCACAATTGCTGGACTAGCTGGGACAAAAATTGTATTCAGGCTCGATGATAATGCCGCTAGGGAGGCTGCAGCGTTATTTGGAGAACAAGAAATACAAGAAGCCAATGAGAGTATTTCATTTGGAGCACACCAAATGCGAGAAGGAGTATCATTAACAGATCATAAGCAAATACGTTCTTTAATCTCACCAGTCGATTTGATGAAGTTAGATAATTTTGAGGCTTATTTAAAGTTCCCGAGAAACTTACCTACAACCAAAATTAGATTTAATATTCAAAGTTTAGGTTAAGAAACTTCAAGGTTTCTTTCAGATGTAAGTTTTCTAAAGATAGAAAAGGGTTTAGAAAATAAAGTCTTTACTGATCGTGGTGAAAATGATAGTAATTTGCAAATTAGCCTAAAATAAGATTGACATTTATTTTTCTCAATTAATTTTTGATTGATTTTATTCGTAAATTCCGGCATTATTACTTGAATTTTACTCATTCTTAAAGAAATTTGATCTGGGAGCTTTTTCTCGCTTATGACTAAAAGTTGATATTTATCGTGATTGTTTAAAAAGGCGTCAATAATATCCCTATCGTCATCGTCTACGTACGAATATCTCGATTGTAATATTTCAATTATTTTGCCATTAAGTGAAACTGCTTCTATTTCAATCTCAGTAGCCTTAGTTAAAGTGGCGTCTAGATCTTCCTTTATGGATTTTTGTGTCTGAGGTTCTTTAGAAAATTGTTCGCCATTGCCAAAGTACTTGTATTCTGTGGTACGTATCTCTTTAGCTATTTCCCATAATTGAGCTTGCCGCCTTAAAATGAATGAAATTGGGCCATAAACGTAATGGACTTGGTCTTTTAAATAGGTTTTCTCAGATTTTAAAATATCAATTACAGCTAAGATTAGCCCACTGGTAACGACAAATTTTAATACATCTAAGATAAACCTGATCATGAGCCCTCCAAACAGATTAAATAGATAAATTTAGGTAAACTAGCTAAATTTACTCATTATGTATATCAATTAAAAGTAAAGCTAGTCAAAAAACTATAATCTGCTGCCTGGTTCATAATTTAATTAGCGTTCCTTCTCTGTTTCCTTTATTACTAGCATTTGATAACGTGCACGATCTAAATTTTCTTGAATTTTCTTAACACAATAAGTAGCTCTTTGTAGCGTAACTTCAGAGTTTAATTTGCTAAACGGGATGTCTGCTAATTTTTCTGATCGAGCAATTCCCATAAATTGTCTTTCAAGGACATTGTCAATAATGTTGTCATTTTCTTTAATGAAAGGTTTTATTGGTTGTTCGATAATTTTCTGAATTTCTACAGTAATTTTTCCTTGTTTTTGTAATTCTTCATAAGATCTTGCATGGACAAGTAAGATCTTTTGAGATGCTTCAGGCAAATCTATTTTTGTCATATGTAAACATTGAAGTTGTTGATTTGCAAGCAATTCCAATTGGTAAGAGGAACATTCTGGATAGGATTTTTGATAGTCTTTCATCAAAATTTCCTTCATGTTCTTAGTTTGATAATTATAAAAATCTGCAGCCGATTTTAATAAAGTTTTCCTTGAATATTTCTCGCCACCTCTATCTTGAATTAAGCTTCCGGTGATAAGCGCTATCTCTTCCGAACGAATTTTTGCCTCAAGTGCTGTGCTTAAGAAGCAATATTCTCGTTTTGCTTCTGGTTGGAGAATGACAGCTAATGTTGCTCTTTCAAATAACTGTTTCCTTTTTTCTATTGAAGGAAGCTTTCCTGAAAATTGATACCAACTTATCATTTGTTCATAAAATGCTTCGGTTTTTTTTATGAAATCTGCTTCTGAATACTGTTTTGGTTTCTCTAATCTATATTTATGGAGAGTCTCTTGAACTAGAGAGGGTTGATGTAAATGAACCTGCGGTACTCTTCTTTCTTTTTTGTTCTGATTTATGTAATTTTCAATAGGGAAGTTTTTACCCTGATTGGCTTGATTTTGTAGTGCTTTCCAGCCAATACCTAAATCTTGTCCTAATTGTTGAATAAATCCTTTATGTATCGGGCGATTATTTAGAATTTCCGCTGCCAATTGATTTCTGGTTATTCGAAGCTCTGTGAAGGTTTGATAATGCGGATGCTCATAGCAATTTTTGCCCGGGTGAGTATGACGTATTTCTCTCCAAAGACCCCTTGCTTCATAAGCTTTGGTAGCATAGCTTTGTATCCTAAGGGAAGCTTCTTGTTCTGCTAGAGACAAGGGCCGCATTTTAAGCTCACATGCAATTTCAATGGCTTCTCGGCTTAACCCTGCCTGGCGGGCATAATGCAAATGGGAATTCCAATCCGATAGAATAGTTTGACCTAGGATTTTTCTTTCAGCTTTTAAAGCATTGTAGGACTCCCAATTTTGGGACTGAGCCATAGCCATTAAATCTTGGCCTAAAAATTTATATTCCTGTACATTTTCCCAAACACCTTGGTTTTCTGGAGCGATGGTGTAATCAATGCTGAGATCTTTATTTGAAATTCGTGAAAGAGAGCGTTGAAGACCTTTAAAATCACCAAAGGTTTTAGTGTCATAAAAAACGGTCACTTCTTGTCGATGGCGCGTGAGCGCAACATAGGTTGCATGGGCATCCATATAAGGAGAAGCAACTACCATGGACCAATCGACAGTTTGTCCCTGCGCTTTATGAAGAGTGAGGGCATAACTATGGTCGATGTCACTATATTTATTCGTCAGAAAGGTTGCGGAAGTTTGTTTATCAATATCTACAAATAGGCGATATACAGGGTCCTCTTTTGATAAATAGGGTTTTCTTAAGGGTTCAATTTTAGCGATATGCGAGATCTTAGCCCGGGTACCATTTCTGACTAAAAAGTCGTTTGTTGAATTATTTTCAGGATCAAAGCAGCGAATATTCTTGCAACGATCATTTGCAAGAAACACTATCTCATCCCCAACAGCAAAATGTCGATTGTTGATAGTAATTTCTTCGGAAGAAATCTTGCCTTCGTTTTTGAGGAGGATCCTTACTTCATCATTTAATTTTTGGCATTCTGCACGGGTATAAGCTAATAACAACTGTGAGTGCTCAGGTTTTTCATGACGGTGTTTAAGATAAGCTGAGGCAATCTCCGAGACGTCCAAAGATTCAGTTTTTATAAGATGGCCTTTTTGTTCATAATCGCTCAAAGCCTGATAGGTCTTTAGCTCAGCTAAATTCTGGGTGGCTTGTTTCATCCAATCTTGCTTTTGTCTTAGGATTTGACTTAGCTCTGAGACGTGGTTTTTTGCCTGGGCTTCTTCTTTAAATTTTCTAAAAAAATCCCCGGCGTCGATGGCCTTAAACTGGTGGTTATCTCCTACGGCAATGAGTTTGGCACCCGCTTTTTGGACCTGTTCCAAGATTTCTTTCCATTGGGCAGTGCCAACCATGCCAGCTTCATCCACAATCACCAGATGCTTATCTGTAAGCTCATAGCCTTCCAATGCTCTCAGGCGTTTTACTATCCTTGCATGTTCTGAACTCGGGTGGAGAGACCAGAATTCTTGTCTGGATATCTCCAAGGCCCGCCATTTGTCGGTATAGAAAGCAATAGTTTCTGCTGAGCAGTTTGCATCTTTGCCTAAGGTATCGGCGGCTGTTGCTGCAAGAGTAAGGCCTACAACCTCAAAGCCTGCCTGTTGATGGAGCTCGACCACAGCCTTCATAGTGGTTGTTTTCCCAGATCCTGCCCGTCCAATCAGAACCTGGCATAAGTCGTTGCTTGAACATTTTGCTATGGCTTGTCTTTGTTCGTCATTTGTATAGGAGTAATTATTATTTAAGGATTGTTCGACATACTTTTGGTCGATAGATAGCTTGGAGGTTCTCCCCATCAAGTCCTGGATACCGCTGAAAGCTTGTTGTTCTAATTCTAGGTAGGACTGACTGGTATACCTGGCCTGCCCGTCCAAACTCGTGCCAACAAGGATGGCTTGATTAAGGCTTGCTTCATAGATGTAGGCAGCAAGTTTGGGATCGTCCCCAATTCTTTTTTGAATATTTCGACTTAAATCCAAGGTAGAAAAAGTTGCGTGCTTAGTGGTGAGTTCCTTCAAAATTACTTCAGGCTTTAACCCAAGGTTTTCTTTATTGTGAGCTTTGATTTCCTGATTTTCTTCAATAATGCGAGAGCGGATCCCATGGATCTCTAGCTTATGGGCGTACCAGCCTTCATGCCGGCTAGGTTCAAACAATATACCCATATCGGTATTAGAGCGATGATCAATACGTGCCTCAAGGCCTTCGCGTTGCAGATAGTGATTAACCTTTTCCGCCCACAACTTCCGGCTCTCAACCAGGGCAGTTTTGGTAACAATTTCCCTATCTTTTCGCACAGACCATTCTCCGTTTTCAGTAACAGAGCGGCGAGAAATCATCAAATGCGCGTGCGGATTGCCTTCATCATTATGAATAGCCATTGTTACGACTAGGCCTCGTTCTACAAAGCGCTCTTTTGTAAAGTCAACCACCAGTTCTTTCCATACCTCAGGGGTTAATTCTTTGGGTAAGGCAACAACAACGGTTTGGGCAAGTTGGGCAGAGGCCTTATATTTTTCTTGGGTTGCTGCTGTTAGATAGTGAAGATTTGCATAGTGATCTTCATAAGTTTCTAAAGTATTCCAAACTTCAAGTGTTTTCATATGGGAAGGGGCATGTTCGGGTGCTAAGGTAGCAGAAAAAATAATATCTGAAGAACGATTTCTATAGTCAGCAGTAATATCGCGGCGTGATTCTTCTAATTGACTACCTGTAATGTATGCAGCACATTGGACGGCACTGCGTCCAGTGCTTCTTGAAACAAACCCTGCGTGATAATGATAAATTGCCATATTCTAAAAATATCGCCGATAGGCAATTAGCGCAACTACGCATAAGTGCGCATTTGATTCCAAATGACCGTGGAAGCGGCTTGCGCCTTAATTATTTATTGATATTTATTATAAAATTACCCTAGGGGTGTAACATTGTTTTGTTTCAATTGCTATTATGTTTGTTGTGGATTTTAAATTGTTAATGAAAGGAAAGTGTTATGAAAACAGATCTTCAGAAGATGGAAAGCATTCAGGAAAAAATCAAGCTATTAAAAACTGAGAAAAATAAAATTGAACAAGAGCTAACAAATAATTTTGTGCAAGTGTTGAAAATTAAAGAAGCATTCCAAATTGATTTCGATTCTCTGGTAGGTGGAGTATTAGAGATCATTGATACCATTCGGGTAGACCCGGAAAAAATGGAAAAATGGAGGTTGGTTGGGCAAAAATTTTGCAAGTCAAAAATTAATACAAAATGCAAAAGAGCTAATCAACTTGAACCAGCAATGGGGAAGAACTATGTCTGAAATTAATCGCCACATTACTAAAATGGTAGGCATAACCTATCGCAATCAAATGTCTGATAAGAAGTTAAGAAAGGCTAGAACAAGAACCTTAATTCAAACAGGAGGGCTTCTGAGCATTGCTGGGTTTTTTACAACTTGTGGCATTGAAGAAGGGCAAGATTTACAACTTGATTTCGAAAATAGAGATAAAGCAGCAATATTATTGGGAATATTAGTCGAGGCGTTTGAACGATTACCGACTGAGCCTACATCTGAGCAAATCGGGTATTGGAAAAATATCGGTGTTCGAGTAATGAAAATACGCAAGGGATTATAAGGTTCTGAGTAAGAAAAGGTTGTTCATTCATTAAAAAAGTATATTTAATCTGAATCCAATTCAGATTTTTTTCTGCCGACCTTGGGTTTAGGTAAACGAGCAAGAATGACTCGGAGTTTATCATCCGTCAACATTGATAAGGAATCGATCCCTGCGCGGATAAGCTCAGATTTATTTGTTTCAATTCCGAGTAGCAAGCACTTGCGCTTAATTTGATTTAATAATTCTAAATCACTTTCTAAAAGAGTGAAGTTTGAGCGAACAATGATTTCTTTTTCTAATCCCACATTTGACCTCTGATTAAACATATAACCAAGTCATAAGTATAGTACATATAATATGTACTTGACAATTTAATTAATGTGAATAATATGTATTATATGTACTTTATGAGCAGGGACTTAGTACAGGAGAGGTGGCATAGCCAAAGGCAATTGCCACCCATAGTGAATAGGTGCTACTAACACCGACTCACTACTACCACAACCAACTTCCAAGGAGTCAGCTATGGATGGAAAGAAAGTAACAGATTATCAATTTTTAATAAAGATTATTGCCGATGCAGAAGAGTCTTTGCTTGAATACCAAGCCAAATTTGAGGCTATGATCGAAATTGTCTTAGAGAGGGATTTAATTGATTATCCTGCCTTAAAGCTTCATGTTTACATTCGGGAGTTAAATGATTCGATTGATAGGTCACTAAGACTTACGGAAGATTTGACGAGTGCTTTGAATAGAATTATTAGCTTGCTAATGAATTCAGGGACAGGGGTGACAATCTTAAGTTGAGAATTCCAATTTTTAAAGCTATGGCCTTGATTGCTGTTTGCTATTTTTCGAAATAAAGAAATATACGGCGATTAAGGTTATAATCTTGGCTTTTAAGCTTTTAGAATTAGTATTCGAGGCTGGACTATGAGGGAAAATTTACTTTGTCTGTTAACTAGAAAATTATTCACGTGAGGTGTTTGTGACTCTAGATGAACTTAAAAATTTGATTGCAAAAGAAAACAGAGAGATGGAGTTTAAATCTACGACTGGTGAGCTTAAAGCCGCATGTAGAACGCTTTGCGCTTTTTTAAATAACCATGGTGGCGTGGTCTTTATTGGCGTTAAAGACGATGGACGACTCGTTGGACAGAAGGTGACTGATCCCACTATTCGTGAAATTGCTAATGAATTAAGAAAATTTGAGCCCCCTGTTTTTATTGATGTAAGTTATGTGCCTTTTGAAAAAGATAAAAATATTATTGTAATGCAAGTCCCGCCAGGGGATCATATTCCTTACACATATGATGGACGCCCCTATCATCGTGTAGAGAATGAAACGCTTCCAATGTTACAACATTTATATGAGCAATTACTTGTAAAAAGGGGGCAACTTAATCATGCGTGGGACGAATTTACAAGCGATGAATACACCGTGGAAGACTTAGACAGTAATGAAATCCGTAATTTTGTTAGGCATGGTATAGAAGCTGGACGCATTTCAGATGAAGCATCAAATGAAAGTGTAACCGAAATATTAAATGGTTTAGAATTAATAAAGGATGGAAAATTAACAAATGCAGCCATTGTTTTGTTTGCAAAAAAAGTTACTCCTCTTTATTCTCAGTGCATGATTAAGATGGCTAGATTTAGAGGTTTAACGGAAACCGAGGATTTTATTGATAATCAACAATTTTATGGAAATGCTTTCAGTATTATGGTTGAAGGAAATAATTTTATGAGAAAGCATCTTGCTATTGCTAGCTTCTTCCAACTAGATAGTTTTGTCCGAGTTGATAAACCGACGCTCCCCGTTTTAGCTGTTCGCGAAGCGATGATTAATGCCGTTTGTCACAAGGATTATACTCAACGATCTGCTGCAATAACGTTAGCTGTTTTTGATAACCGCCTTGAAATTTGGAACAATGGCATTCTTCCTAAACAATTAACAATCGATGATCTAAAAAGAAAGCATAAGTCTTATCCCAGGAATAAATTAATGGCCAGTGCATTTTATATGAGAGGGTTGATAGAAACCTGGGGTACCGGAACCACCAAAATGGTAGAAAGATGTCGCGATCACGGGATCCCAGACCCAATTTTTGAGGAATACTCGGGAGGAGTTTCAGTGCAATTTTTGTTTGCTGAACCTATACAGCGAATAGGCTCTCCTTTATCAGAACGAAAAGCATTGGTGGAAAATTTAAGTAAAAGGCAACTGGCAATTTTACATATTTTGGAACAAGCGGGTGAATTGAAATCAGCAGAAATACTAGCCAAGCTTGAAAATGCAATTCCAGAAAGAACCTTGCGTAATGATTTAGCTGCTCTGAGAAAATTAGGTATAGTAGGATCTAGAGGACGCGGGGGAAATGCGGTTTGGTTTAAAGTTTAAGTCTTCCTCAAATACTAGCTTCCGACGGCTACCGACGGCCACCGACGGCCACCGACGGCTAAGAATAGGTGCATAGTCCCCTAACTAAGAAATTACTTTAAGCTTGATAGAAGCTAATCATCTAAGTAAATTAGAAAAGCTTAATGCAATCCAAGGATTCTGATATTTAGCTAAATATATTGGACTCACATATCTAATTAATTTAGAATCTATAGTTTTATAGCCTAAATTTGAAAATTTTATTCAAATTTAGTTAATGCTCCCAACCTAGTTAGATCCCAGGAGGATACTCTTGTTTGAACAGACTTTTAAAAACATTGATGATATCCTTCACAAAGATGCTGGATGCAGCAGCGAGTTAGATTATGTTGAGCAAACTTCCTGGGTATTGTTTCTCAAATATCTCGATGACTTTGAAAAAGATAAACAGGCAGAGGCAAAGCTGGCAGGTAAGACATACAAACGAATTATTGACCCAGAATATCGCTGGGATGTGTGGGCGGCACCAAAGGGTAAGGATGGTAAATTAGATCACCACAAAGCTTTGAGTGGCGATGACCTCAAGGATTTTGTCGATCATAAGCTTGTTCCATACTTAAAGAAGTTTAAAACAAGCGCAGAGAGTCCCGATACGATTCAATACAAAATTAGTGAAATCTTTAATGAACTTAAAAACAAGATTCAAAGCGGGTACAATCTGCGAGAAGTTATCAATTTAATAGATCAACTTCGCTTCCGCTCACATGCTGAAAAGCATGAAATGTCTCACCTGTATGAAGATAAAATCAAAAATATGGGCAATGCAGGCAGGAACGGTGGCGAATACTATACGCCAAGACCACTTATTAAAACGATTGTGAAAGTTGTCGATCCAAAAATCGGTGACAAAATTTATGATGGTGCGGCAGGTTCAGCAGGCTTCTTGGTTGAGGCGTTTGAATATCTCAAGAGTAAAAAACTCAGTACAAAAGATATTGAAACACTACAAAAGAGAACATTCTACGGCAAAGAAAAAAAGGCACTTGCATACATCATTGGTACGATGAATATGATTCTTCATGGTATTGAAGCTCCGAATATTATTCATACGAATACTTTGTCAGAAAATATTGACGATATTCGGGAAAAAGATCGTTATGATGTTATTCTTGCCAATCCTCCATTTGGCGGCAAAGAGAGAGTAGAAGTTCAACAGAATTTTCCTATCAAGACTGGTGAAACTGCATTTTTATTTTTGCAGCATTTTATCAAATCGCTTAAGGCAGGTGGCAGAGCTGGTATCGTTATTAAAAATACTTTTCTTTCAAACACAGATAATGCGTCAATCAGTCTGAGGAAACTGCTATTAGAAAGTTGTAATCTACATACAGTGCTTGACTTGCCTGGTGGTACATTTACTGGCGCAGGTGTTAAAACCGTAGTGCTTTTTTTTGAAAAAGGTAGCGCCACCAAAAAGGTTTGGTTTTATCAATTAAACCTAGATAGAAACCTCGGTAAAACTAACCCTCTAAACGAACGAGATTTAGAAGAATTTGTTAAATTACAGAAAGTCAAGATAAATTCTGCTAATTCTTGGTTAGTTAAAATTTCTGATATTGACGTAATAACCTATGATCTTTCAATAAAAAATTCGCATAAGAAAGATGAAACTTTTCTACGTAGTCCCAAAGAAATACTTAGAGAAATGAAAACGCTGGATAAAGAAAGCACAGAAATCATGAAATCTATAGAGGAATTACTGTGAATGATAGTCTGGCGATCAAATATTCTTATGCCAATTTAGGTAAGGTCAGTAGAGTGTGTTTGGGAAATTCTAGATAATGAAAAGTAAATGGAAAACCAAAAAACTTGGTGAAATTTGCGAAGTAATTAACAGAGGAATACCGCCAAAATATACGTCATCAGATGGGATATGCGTTTTAAATCAAAAGTGTATTAGAGATCATAAAATTAATTTTGATTTATCACGAACCCATGATGTTAAAACCAAAAATATCAGTCGTGAAAAATTCATCCAAGTTGGCGATGTTGTAGTAAATTCGACTGGAACGGGTACCCTAGGTAGGGTAGCTCAAGTAAAAGAATTACCATTTGAAGCAACAGTTGACTCTCACATTACTATTGTTAGACCAATGAAGAACATTTTTGATGCTGCATTTTTTGGTTATGCACTAATATTTATTGAAGAAGAAATCGCAAAGAGAGGTGACGGATGTGGAGGTCAAACTGAATTAGCAAGGAATACATTAAAAAATGATTTCACTGTGACTTATCCTGAGTCAATCACTGAGCAAAAATATATCGCTCGCTTTCTTGAAAAAGCTTTTGCCGCTATAGCCAAGGCAGAATCCAATGTCGAACAAAACCTCCAAAACGCCAAAGAACTTTTCAAAAGCTATTTGAATGGAGTGCTTGCTGATAAAAAATGGGAAAGAAAAACTATTGACCAAGTTTGTGAACGGGTTGAATATGGTTCATCTGCAAAATCGAAAGCAGTTGGTAAGATTGCGGTCTTAAGAATGGGCAATATTCAAAATGGGAGATTTATTTGGGATAAGCTCGTATATTCTGATGACGAGGATGATAATAAACAATATTTGCTTAAATACAATGATGTACTTTTTAATAGAACGAACAGTCCTGAATTAGTTGGAAAAACTGCAATTTATAAAGGTGAAATGCCAGCAATTTTTGCTGGGTATTTGATTCGCTTGCACAGAAGAGAAAATTTAATAGATGCTGACTATCTAAATTACTATTTGAATAGTGAAATGGCAATGGAATACGGAAGGACAGTTGTTATTTCAAGTGTTAATCAGGCCAATATCAATGGAACGAAACTAAAAAGTTATCCAATTCCTTGTCCACCATTAAAAGCTCAACAAGCCATTATTCAAAAACTTGATGCCCTGTCGTTAGAGATTAAAAAACTCGAAGCTGTGTATCAAGCAAAAATTTCTAATCTAGAAGAGTTGAAAAAGTCGATATTGCAAAAAGCATTTAGTGGCAAGCTAACCAAAGTTGAGGTTGCAGCATGACTGAAGATGAAACACGAGCAGAGCTGATTGATCCTAAGCTACAAGAAAGCGGCTGGGGGGTTATTGAAGGTACTAAGATTTTTCGCAATCATGCCATTACCAAAGGTAGGATTCAAATAGGTGGTCGTCGTGAGACTCCAAAACGTGCTGATTACGTTTTGTCATATAAAAATCAAAAAATTGCTGTTATTGAGGCAAAAAGTGCTGATTTTCTTGTAGGTGAAGGTGTTGCACAAGCTAAAGAATATGCTATCAAAATGCAGCTTAAGACGACTTTTTCATCCAATGGTAAAGAGATTTACCAAATCAGTATGGAATCGGGCGAGGAAAAGATAATTGATAGGTTCCCTACGCCTGATGAACTTTGGCATATGACATTTGCCGAAGAAAACTCTTGGCGTGATAAATTTGATGCAGTGCCATTTAATGACTTAAGTGGATCAAAACCACCTTATTTTTATCAAGAAATTGCTGTTAATAATGTTCTGTCAGCGATAGCCAATGAGCGAAACCGTATTTTACTCACACTCGCAACGGGCACAGGTAAAACATTTATTGCATTTCAAATTGCATGGAAACTGTTTCATTCTCGATGGAATTTGAAACGTGATGGATCTCGCAGACCGAGAGTACTTTTTTTGACAGACAGAAATCCATTGGCAGACCAAGCATTCAACGATTTTTCACCCTTTCCAGCCGATGCATTGGTGCGAATCAATCCTGCAGAGATGAGAAAAAAAGGCGGAGTGCTGACTAATGGCAGCATTTTCTTTACTATCTTCCAAACATTTATGACTGGTAAAGATAACAAACCATATTTTGGGGATTACCCTTCGGATTATTTTGATATCATCATCATTGATGAATGTCATCGTGGGGGTGCGAATGATGAGAGCAACTGGCGAGGTATTTTAGAGTACTTTTCACCCGCAGTTCAGCTGGGATTAACTGCAACTCCAAAGCGTAAGGATAACGTAGATACTTATAAGTATTTTGGTGAACCTGTGTATATCTATTCGCTTAAAGAGGGTATTAACGATGGTTTTCTAACCCCTTTTAAAGTAAAACGGATAAAAACTACATTGGATGATTATATTTATATTTCAGATGATCAAGTTATTGAAGGAGAGATAGAAGAGGGTAAAATTTATGAAGAAGCCGACTTCAATAAGATAATAGAGATTAAAGAACGCGAGGCTAAACGTGTTCAAGTGTTTCTGTCTGAAATAAATCAAAATGAGAAAACGATAGTTTTTTGCGCTACCCAAGATCATGCTTTAGCGGTACGCGATTTAGTTAATCAATACAAAAAAAGTAAAGATCCAAATTATTGCGTGAGAGTTACTGCCAATGATGGCGCATTAGGTGATCAGTATTTAAGAGAATTTAAGGACAATGAGAAATCTATCCCGACAATTCTTACGACCTCACAAAAACTTTCCACAGGAGTAGATGCTCGTAATGTTCGAAATATTGTACTTATGAGGCCTGTGAATTCAAT
>CAZCHZ010000010.1:0-14201 GCA_964498615.1 uncultured Legionellaceae bacterium
TCCAAAGAAAATTATTTGAGGCTATGGGTGAGCCCATGGGCATTGATATTGAACCATCTGTTTTACAACAACAGGCTGCCTTAGCAATAGCTGCGAAGGCACAAGTATTAGCAAACGACGCTCGATTCATGACGGAAGATCATTTGGCGAATGTCAACGCAAAAGATTTTGTTAGATTGGCTATTGCAGCAAACCAATACCTTAACGATCTTGTTACATCACAACGCGATGTCGAAACATCTGAAGAAGAGTATGAAAAGATGCAACAGTTTTTGGCAGGCATCAGGCAGATAAAAGCCCTTGCAAAAATTGCAGCCATAAAATTATCAGTGAGTGAAACGCGGGAGGTTAAACGTCCACAACCTCCCCAAAAGAATGCAACGCGTATAGAGAAACTAATATTTGGTTTTCGTAAAGCATTGGATAAACTAAACGAAAAATTGACTGTTAAGTATGTTGATAAAGCGCAGAGAGTCAGCATGAGGGAAGCATTTTTTCAAGAAGAACCCAAGATAATGATAAAAAAATTCAAAGATTTTATACGTTCTGCCATTTTACCCATGGCTAAGAAAAAGTTTTTGGAACAAGGCAAACCCATTCCTATCATTGCACCCAAAGATCTTGAAGAGTTGTTTGTTTTTGGAAAAAGCCCTAATTCAATAAGAACTCTATATGAAGCTTCAGAACAACATGTGGGTGGCATTGGAAATTTTGCTCATCACTATGCGACAAGAGGGGCAAGAAGCGCGCAATTAAAATTATTCAGCGATGTTCTGCAAGACGTAACATGGTCTGTAGAGGAGTTTCCACCCACATTATCAAAAGAACAAGCAAGAGACATTATCCATGGATTACTTTTGTCTTTAAAATATCAACTGGATTCGGAATGGAGATTACCTTTTATTAGTAGCCGACTCGATTCCATGATAGACACTTGGCGCCATTCCCTTACTTTTGTAGAATGTACGGTACCCACCTCTCTTACAGCATTTCAAGATTATGTCGACAAAAGAAGCGTTAGCATAATAACACCCGCGATGAGGAAAAAAATAGAAAAGTGCCGACTTGATACTGAATGGCAAGCGAAAATGGTAGAGCCAGGCACGCGATCACGTGCAAGAGTCATTGGGCCTGATCAGCAGCAGAAAAGTTGAGAACCTTAGCGCTTTCCTTCTTTTCAAACGTAAAAGACATCTCTTGATACATATTGTTTGATGATTTCAGTTTTAGAAGAAATTGTTTCCTTGGTTTGTTGTTGGTCGAAAGCGAAAGTGATTGGTTCTTTGGAAGTCCGTTTCTGTTTAGGAAAAAAATCAAGTTCAGTTAATGCCTTGATAATGCCTGTGGCGAAGGTCTTTACGGCACTTTCCGATGCAAATTTAAGGCCTGTGGTTCTTTCCTGAAGTGAAAAATAATAAGTTTGTGTTTTGGGTTGCCGTTGCCATTGTAAATAAGAAACCAATCCGTTTTGATAAGCACTATCAGCAAATGCTAGATGACTTTCACTCATACTATCAACACCCACTGCCACAACACTGCCTGGTAGAATTTCAATGGCAGCTGTTCCCATGGTAATAGAATCAAAAGTCACGAAACTTTGAACTTCAATTTTTTTGCTTGATGATTGATTATTTAAAAAAGCGAGTAAGGCATAGGATACACCCTTGGCGTTTGCATCAAATAACTTGTAGGAAACACCTGCGTTTCCAAGAGAAGCAGTAAATGCGTCGAGTGCTTCTTTACTGGTTCGTCCGCCCGCTGTAATGATAACTGCAGCATTACGTTGTTTTGCGACTGTTGCCACATGAGCGCCAAATTGAGTGGCGCATAGAGGTGTAAATTTGTGAGTTTGCTTGTTACGATCGGGTGCATCGCCTCCTAGGATAACGCCGATGCATGATTTCTTGTCGCCTACTGCTTCTTCTATTTCTTTCTTCCATTTGTCTAAATGAAGTGTTAAATTTTCCTTGGTGAAATCATGCGGCACACCAATAGCAGTAACCAAACGTGTTTTAGAATCCTTTAATTTTTCTATTATTTGAGCACGTTCATGTGCAGGCAAATCAATTACAGTCAATTTTCCAATTAAGGGGTCTAATTCTGGTAGATATTGATGGCCACCCCAAACTAATGCCAAATTGTTTTTTTGAAGTTCGCCATCTTCTGTGATTTTGTTAAATTGCGCAATCCCGATCTCTCCGATACTAATGACAATGTACTTATCATCCTTATTCGCATCCAAGATTGTTTTCTTAAAAGCATTATAGCCTTCCACAGTTGCATCAAATACAGGCAAAGCATTCGCAGCAGGCAGTAATTGTTGAATTTCTCCTTGAAGCGCTTTGGCATGCCCAAGATCGCCTAGAAATGTTGAAAGACTTGCAAGAACAATAATATGAATCATATTTAACCCCAATTATTTATAAGAAAGTCTTATCATTACAAAATGAAGACTTTTAGTCAACAGTATCATATTTGGCTGAATAACTCATTTTTGTAACAGAACTGGTATTTCCTTCAGAGAAGTCCGTCATTCCCGCGAAAGCGGGAATCCAGGTTACAAAACTTATGCTGGATCCCCGCTTTCGCGGGGATGACAGTGGTATCTGGGCTGTTACTCATTTTTTATTGATTAGGATTTGGAAGCGCCGCCACTCGCATGAGAATGTGGGCTTTCTTCCCATCGTTTAAAGGCGGCTTCAAAATAGGCCTCGTGAATTTTAAGTTCAACAGCCTGATTGCGTACAGAGCCCCTGGCATCATGAAGTGGATTAAGACTGGCGCCTTGATAGGCGAGTTTGGCTGCAAGAAAGGCATTCCCTGTTGCAAGACCCACTTTTGCACCGGTAGCAGCACCTACACCACCGCCTTGAAAAATACCTGCGATAGCATCCAAAAAGGCCATTAGAAATCCAAATAGTTTAGGCGTTTTTGCAAACCCCAGTTTGGCTCCATTGATAGAGCCCGCGATACTCCCCAAGAAGGCACCACTGATTGTGCCGAAAAACCATGCTAAATATTTTAAGATCAAGGAAGGATGACTATCAAAAAATGCAGGATTATGCCATTTAAACATTTCAACAATGGCTAAATTTCGTGTGTTAAAAGCATGTTTGAGATGTTCAATAGATATTTTAACCCTAAAGAGTGTCGGGTTACTAAAAATTTGATCGGCTATTCGCCAAAGAGCCGTGGCTTCTACCCAATGATTTTTAATATCCTCTTCAAGTTCGGTAATTTTTGTCTGCATCCCTTCTAGTGCCGCTTGATGCATTTGTTCTGGCACTTCAATAAGCATAGGATATTCTTTTTTTAAAACGCTATCGATTTGTTTTAATCTATCTTGCATTTTCACCATTTCATTGTTTCTTTCAATTAGCTTAAGACGCAATGCATGTAAATTTTGTTCTATGCTTTGCAAATGATCAGCAATCAGATCTAAAAAATCACGTTTTGTTTGAGGATGAGGATTGCCGTTGTCACCTAGACTATTGGCTATAATTTTCTGAAAATCTTCTGAAACACGTATTTGCGTTAAGATTTGCTTTTGTTCCGTAGATAGGCCCACTATTTTCCCCTCGTGATAAGAAAAGTGTAAGCTTTGTTCAGCTAATCTGCAAAGACCTACTACATGTTCTCGTAATGTGGGCCTCCACCACCCTCTGGGGGAACCCAATCGATATTTTGGGTAGGATCTTTAATATCACAGGTTTTACAATGGATGCAGTTTGAGGCGTTGATTTGTAAATAGGGCTTTTGATTATCAGCTTCTTTTAGAATTTCGAAGACCGCGGCTGGGCAATAATATTGTTCAGGGCTGCCATATAAAGCAAGGTTAATCTTGATAGGCACAGTTTTATCTTTAAGCTTGATATGGACGGGTTGATCTTCTTCATGTGCAGTGTTCGCAAGTTGCACCGAAGTTAATTTATCAAAAGTGATGATATTATCATGTTTGGCATAATGCAAAGGCTGCACTTCATTAATGCGTTTTAGACTTAAATTATCGGCATGATTATGAAAAGTCCATGGGGCTTTTCCGCGCAAAAGATAAGTATCCAAAGCAGCATAGCTTAAGCCCGCCAAAAGCCCTAAACGAAATGCTGGACGAATATTACGGGCTAAATATAATTCCTTCCCTATCCAGGAATCTCGAATCATGGTTTCATAAATGTCTAATGTTGGTTTCAGATCTTTGTTTTTAAAGGCTGAAAATACTGCTTCAGCAGCAATCATCCCTGATTTCATGGCAGTATGATTGCCTTTCAATTTAGGCACATTTAAGAAACCTGCTGCATCTCCAATCAATAAACCTCCTGGAAAAAATAATCTTGGCATCGATTGTAGACCACCTTCACTTAAAGCACGTGCACCATAGCCAATCCGTCTTGCACCCTCCAAAAGAGGACGTATACTGGGATGCAGTTTAAAGCGCTGAAATTCTTCATAAGGATCTAATGTGGGATTTTGATAATCTAATCCCACCACAAAACCGATAGAGACTAAATTTTTATCAAAATGATATAGAAAGGAACCCCCATAGGTTTTTCTATCCAAGGGAAAACCGATGGTATGAATAATGTTGCCTGATTGATGCTTTTCTGGTGCTACTTCCCAAAGTTCTTTAATGCCTAAACCATAGGTTTGAGGATCGCAATGTTGAGATAAAGAAAAATGCTTCATCAGTTTTTTGGTTAAGGATCCTCGACATCCCTCAGCAAGCAGCGTATATCTTGCATGTATTTCAACACCAGATTGATAATGTGCCTTAGGTTTTCCAGCCTTATTTATTCCAAGATCTCCGCATAATACGCCTGTCATCCGTCCTTCTGCATTGAAACGCGCTTCACTGGCCGCAAATCCTGGAAAGATGTCCACTTTTAATTTTTCGGCTTCTAATGCCAGCCATTTGCAAAGCGCACCAAGACTAATAATATAGTTATTTTGGTTATGCATTTGTGGAGGCGTTGGCAGAGGTATTTTATGGTTTTTACTTAGAAACCAAAAATGATCATGCTTAGCTTTCGTATTTAAAGGCGCGTTCTTTGCTTGCCAGTCGGGGATGAGTTCTGTTAAGGCCCGAGGTTCGAATACGGCACCAGAGAGGCTATGTGCACCCACTTCTGCGCCTTTCTCGAGTACACAAATCCGTAAAGGATATTGATGTTGGGTTGCCAATTGGCCTAGTCGAATGGCGGCAGACAAGCCAGAAGGTCCTGCACCTATAATTGCAACATCGTATTCCATTACTTCTCGTGCCATCATTAGAATATATCATAGTCTTAAGAGGGTGTGAGAAAAGCGCTATGTCATCATTGTTTGTATTGTTGGTTGTCTTACTGGAAGGGTTTGTGACGATCTCGGTTGAGATTTTAGTCATACGTCAACTGATGCCTCTGGTGGGTAATAGTGTTGTTGTCACCAGTTTAATTATTGCTGTCTTTCTTTTATTTTTAGCCTATGGTTATCGTCGGGGCGGACAATACGGCCGAGATTTTGCTGAAATATTAAAAAGAAATTTCACTATTAGCGCATGTCTTTTAGGTGTAGGGCTTTCTTATATATTTATTTATTTGTTTTTTATCAATATGCAAAAATTAAGTTCAGAAGTGTTGCTGTCTTTAAGTGTGTATTTGTTGATGATAATTGCACCTTTGGTGTATTTTCTGGGGCAAACACTGCCCATCACCATGAATCTCATCAAACAAAATCAGTCGGCGGGTGCTATTGGTGGAAAAATTTTGCACTTAAGCACGATAGGTTCTTTTTTTGGTGCGGTGTTAACCAGCCTTGTATTAATGCATTATTTGGGTGTTGCCAAGACTGTGGTTATTAACTTTCAAATATTGTTTTTGTTAATCGTTTTGTTAACGTCAAAAGCGCATATTAAACGTGATATTATCCGCATTATCGCTTTAAGTCTTGTTTTTTTACTTGTCTATCGTGTCAATGTGCATTTCGAAGATAATACATTGCTTGCGAGCAATGCTTATGCAAATTATGAATTATTTGAAGATGACAGCACTCTTACCAAAGCATTAATTATCAATGGATCGTTAAGTTCTGTCATAGATAGAGACGGCAAGGCGTTTCCTTATATTGAATTAATAAGAAAAATATTGTTTTCGGATTTGAAACTGCAAGGCAAAGATATTCTGGTGTTGGGAGCAGGAGGATTTACTTTAAGTATGGAAGGGACCAATAAAAATAACATTACCTATGTTGATGTTGACAAAAGTCTACCTAATATTGTGAAACAACATTTTGCAAAAGAGATCCATGGGAAAGTGATTATTAAAGATGCCAGAGATTTTTTAAATACAAGCGCTAATCGGTTTGATGCGATTGTTTCTGATGTATATAGTAGCCACCATACCGTTCCTGCGCATCTGTTAACCCGAGAGTATTTTTTAAGCATTAAAGATCATTTGCACCCTGAAGGCACAGGCATCTTTAACATCATGGCAAGACCTTTCTTGGATGATGCCTATTCGAAGCGAATTGATAATACGATTCGATCTGTCTTTTCGCAATGCTTGGTGATTCCGCTCAATTATACTGCGAATATCAATAATCTATTGTATGTCTGTCGTAAATCCCTTGAAGGAAAAACAAGTGATTACTATACTGATAATATCAATCGAGCGACCTTAGATTTTTTCGTCATGAAATAGCCAAGGAAGTGATATCATGCGCTGTGTGGTTCCCGTAAAGAGAGTGATTGATTATAACGTTAAGATCCGCATCAAGGCGGATGAATCAGGGGTAGAAACGGATCATGTGAAAATGTCCCTAAATCCCTTCGATGAAATTGCACTAGAAGAAGCCCAACGCCTAAAAGAAGCAGGTATTGTATTAGATATTCTTGCCATTAGCATAGGCCCCAAAGCTTGCCAAGAAACCTTAAGAGTCGCTTTGGCCAGGGGTGCCGATCGGGCTATTCATATTGAGACTGAAAACCAAAATGTTATTTTGCCCTTAAACGTGGCCAAAATCTTGGCCAAACTCATCAAAGAAGAACAAGGCGATTTAGTGCTGATGGGCAAGCAAGCCATTGATGATGATTGTAATCAAACAGGACAAATGTTAGCCGGATTGCTTCAGTGGCCTCAGGGAAGTTTTGCTTCAAAAATCACACTGTTTCCTGAAAAGCATTATGTGGAAGTGACACGTGAAGTGGATAGAGGGCTTGAAGTGTTACGTTTAAATCTGCCCGCAGTCCTCACCGTAGATTTACGATTAAATGAACCCCGTTATATTTCTTTGCCTAATGTCATGAAGGCAAAATCCAAGCCCTTAAAAGTTGTTTCTCTTAAAGATTTAGGTCTGGCATTAAAAGCGCATCAAAAGATTTGTAAAGTGATGGCACCCCTCATGCGTCGTAGTGGAATTAAAGTGAATAGCGCGAAAGAATTGTTTGAAAAATTAAAACATGAGGCAAAAGTACTATGATTAAAAAAGTATTGGTGATTGCAGAACATGATAACAAAAAGTTACAGGTGGCAACCCTGCATGCGATCACTGCGGCAGAAGCCATCCCTTGCGATAAACATATTTCTATCTTGGTTGCGGGTCTTGACTGTGAAGATGTTGCGAGGCAAGCAAGCGCTTTTAAGGTACAAAAAGTTTTATGGGCAGATAACGTCTGCTATCAACATGCTTTAGCAGAAAATATGGCAGCGCTGATTGGGGGACTAGGAAAAGAATTTGATTATATCATTGCTGCCGCTAACAGCTTTGGAAAAAATATTTTACCAAGAGTTGCAGCGCTTG
The DNA here is from genome assembly GCA_964498615.1 of uncultured Legionellaceae bacterium. Taxonomy (GTDB): domain Bacteria; phylum Pseudomonadota; class Gammaproteobacteria; order UBA6186; family Azoamicaceae; genus CAWARU01. The sequence continues at coordinate 7,774 of CAZCHZ010000010.1, forward strand.
TAGATGTGGCGCAAGTGTCTGAAGTGGTACAAATTGTTTCGGAAGATACTTTTCAAAGACCCATTTATGCAGGCAATGCCTTAGAGACCATACAATCTTTAGATCCCATTAAAGTGTTCACCATTCGTACAACAGCCTTTGAAGCGGCCAATAAGGTTGCAGAAAAAGCAGCTATTGAAGTGATTGATGCAGTGCACGATCTGAAACTCTCAAGCTTTGTCAAGGAAGAAACCCCGCAATTTGAGAGACCTGAATTAACCACGGCATCCATTGTGATTGCGGGAGGGCGTGGTTTACAAAGTCGTGAAAATTTCAAATTAATAGAAGCTTTGGCAGATAAACTACAAGCTGCCATCGGTGCATCACGCGCTGCAGTCGATGCAGGCTTTATTTCTAATGATCATCAAGTGGGACAAACAGGTAAAGTAGTTGCGCCAACATTATATATTGCTGTGGGTATTTCAGGTGCCATTCAACATTTGGCTGGGATGAAAGACAGCAAAGTGATTGTTGCCATCAATCAAGATGCAGATGCCCCCATTTTTCAAGTGGCAGACTATGGTTTGGTAGGCGATCTTTTCGTCATTTTGCCCGAACTCACGGCGCTTTTATAGCTTCATTTTTAAGTGTAGGTCGGCGTCTGACGCTGACCTATCAATCTTTTTTTATATAGATAATCTATAATCTCCAAACAGGATTTGTTTTTCAGGAGGTGCATCATGTTTGAGGATTATGACCAACAACAAGAAGATCAAAAACGAAAGGAAGAGTCTTTGGCAAATATGAAAAGAATGGGTAGTCAAGCCACATCAGGGACATTCGCAGATAAGTTCGCGCATGCATCAAGTGCCTCACAATCAAGTACGCAGCATCAGACGCATACATTCCAGCAGCATCAAACAACACATAAGCCCATGGAAGAAATGCGGCATAAAATTGAGGAAAAGAAACCCTCAGTAACCTTGCCTAAAGTATCAAAAGCTGACCAACTAGCAGATGCGCTGATTTCTAGATGCAAAGAATATCTGCATGAGAAAGAATATACAGATCTTATTCGAGATATCAGAAATATCACTAATCAAGAACAAGCGCGTCGATTGTATAAAAAAGAAATAGCCCCCAGGATAAAACTTTTGAGCAAAGGGGATGAATTGTTTAACCCTACCAAAGGTATTAGTCCAGAGAAAATAGAAAGCTGGGCTAGGTTAAAAAATGAAGCAACGGGTTATTCAGGTTATTATGCTCAGTTGAAAAAATTGGGACTGATTGGCGAGAAGGCTTAAGAATCCATTATGTGTATAAGGGCGGGGCCCTGTCCCCGCCCTATTGATTTATAAAATTTTAAATAGTCAAACAACTAGCATTTTCCGTTTACCTATAGCTAGTAGTCAAAGACAAACTGCGCTAGAATGATTTCCCATGTATACCCAGGATCTGAATATTGCCGATTTCGACCCCGAACTTTGGGCAGCGATGCAGGGGGAGGCGCGTCGAGAAGAAGATCATATTGAGCTTATCGCTTCTGAAAATTATGTAAGCCCCGCTGTGTTAGAGGCTCAAGGGTCCTTACTTACCAACAAATATGCAGAAGGCTATCCCGGTAAACGCTATTACGGTGGTTGTGAATACGTTGATATTGTTGAAAATTTGGCCATTGCGCGCGCCAAACAGTTATTTAACGCAGCTTACGCCAATGTGCAACCCCATTCAGGTTCTCAGGCCAATGCCGTTGTCTATGCTGCCCTTTTAAATCCGGGAGATGGCATTTTAGGCATGAGTTTGGCAGATGGGGGACATCTCACCCATGGATCTTCTGTTAATTTCTCTGGAAAATTCTACAAAGCGCATCAGTATGGGGTGGATGCTAAAACCGGATTAATCGACTATGACGCAGTCGAAAAAATCAGTCATGAACATCGCCCAAAATTAATCATTGCAGGTTTTTCTGCGTATTCTCGAATTATTGATTGGCAACGTTTTAAAGACATCGCTGATAGCATTGGTGCTTATTTTTGGGTGGATATGGCACATATTGCAGGTTTGGTGGCAGCAGGTTTATATCCTAGTCCTGTGAATATAGCAGATGTCACGACCACTACGACACACAAAACTTTACGGGGCCCAAGAGGTGGTTTAATCTTAGCGAAAGCGAACCCTGATATTGAAAAGAAATTAAATTCAGCACTTTTCCCCGGTATTCAAGGGGGTCCCTTGATGCATGTGATTGCTGCAAAAGCGCTTGGGTTTAAAGAAGCCTTAATGCCAGAATTTAAAGTGTATCAAGCGCAAATCATTAAAAATGCGCAGTGTTTTGCAGAATGCATGATAAAACGCAAGTTTAAGATTGTCTCAGGGGGCACCGATAATCATTTGTTTTTGGTAGATTTACAAGATAAAAATATCACTGGGAAAGAAGCAGATGAAGCTCTGGGTAGGGCATACATTACGACAAATAAAAACGCTGTGCCGGGTGATCCACGCTCGCCCTTCATCACCAGTGGTTTGAGGATTGGGACGCCTGCGGTTACCACGCGCGGTTTCAAAGAAGCTGAAATTACCCTGCTTGCGGGATGGGTCTGCGATGTTTTGGAAAATATTCATGATGAAACAGTGATTAATGCTGTGAAAGCCAAGGCTATCGCTTTGTGTCAACGTTTTCCGGTGTATCAATAATGCAATGTCCTTTCTGTCAAACCCAAGATACTAAAGTGATTGATTCTCGATTGGTTGGAGAAGGAGAAGCAGTGCGACGCAGGCGTGAATGTATTGTGTGCGTAGAGCGATTTACCACTTACGAAACAGTTGAATTATCCCTGCCCAGATTGATTAAACGCGATGGTAGTTGTGTACAGTTTCGAGAAGAAAAGTTACGTGCCGGCATGTTACGCGCCTTAGAAAAACGGGCCGTGAGAGGCGAACAAGTGGATGCGGCGATTAACCGCATTATTTCGCGTTTGCGTGCCACAGGTGAAGGTGAAATTGAAACCCAAACTTTAGGGGAATGGGTGATGGCAGAATTACGCTTATTGGATGAAGTGGCCTATTTGCGTTTTGCCTCTGTTTATCGTCGTTTCCAGGATATTGATGAATTTCAAGCAGAAGTGGCAAAGTTGAAGAACAAAAATGATGTGCTTACCCCAACAGAAAATGGATAACAAACCTAATTTTATTGCTAAAAGCCGAGCACGGCGTTATGCCATGCAGGCTTTATATAGCTGGTCTATCTCTGACAACCCCTTAAAAGACATTGAAGATTATATGATAACCGAACATATTGATCAGGACTTTGATATTGACTATTTCCGAATATTATTGCACGAAATTCCAGCAAAATTATCAGACTTAGAAAATAGGTTTATCCCCTATTTAACAAATCGCCCTTTAAACGATCTCGACCCCATCGAACGCACTATCTTGCGCATTGCCACTTTCGAGCTTCATGAGCGCTTGGAGATCCCCTATCGCGTGGTGATTAATGAAGCCTTAGAGATGGCCAAGACCTTTGGTGCTAAGGACAGCTTTAAATTTATCAATAGTGTTTTAGATAAGCTGGCCCAAAGTTTACGTCAAGGCGAGCGTTGAAACGGAGTAATGTTTGAAAGATATAGGTTTATTTTCAAAATATGATGAATAGACTACACTGGACAGATGGAACCACCAAAGTCAAGGAGACGTTATGTCAATAGTAGGGCGACTAAAAATCCTATTGCTATGCTTGGCCTGTATGGGCTCTGTATTTGCAGCTGATACTGCTCACGATATGATTATTCAGGCACGTCAAAAAGCTGCGAGTGGCGATTTCAAAACAGCCGCTGTATTGTACCAAAAAGCCATTAGTTTGGATGAAAAGAATATGGTGGCCAGAAAAGAGCTGGCATCACTTTTAATTGATGCTAAGAAAAATGATCTCGATGCTGAGTTGAATGATATAGAAGAGGCAGTGTTAGAAGTCACCAAAAAAGTAGAATAAATGTTGATTGGCCTGCCTAAAGAAACTAAAAATCATGAATTTCGCGTTGGTCTAGTCCCCGAGGCGGTAAAATCACTTATTGCAGAAGGCAATCAAGTATGGGTGGAAACAAAAGCAGGGGCGCTTGCGGGTTTTCAAGACCAAGACTATCAATCACAAGGCGCAGTGCTTGTTAGAAATGTAGATCAGATTTATGAAAAAGCAGAACTGATCATAAAAATTAAAGAACCTAATCAAATCGAATGTCAAAAGTTACGAAAAGGGCAAATTCTTTTTACCTATCTTCATCTGGCGGCTAACCCTAGCTTGGCTCTGGGTTTGATAAATTCGGGTTGTATTGCTTTTGGCTATGAAACCGTCACAAATGATGAAGGCAGATTGCCATTGTTGCGTCCCATGAGTGAAATTGCAGGTAAACTTGCGATCCATGCAGGCGTACATTATTTGGGTAAGCTTGAAGGAGAAGGTCGAGGCATATTATTAGGAGGTGTAGGAGAATATGAACGTGGGCATATCCTGATATTGGGTGCGGGTGTAGTGGGACAGAGTGCTTGCACATTGGGACTTAAGATTGGTGCATCGGTGAGTATTTTAGACAAATCGCAAAAGGCTTTGCAGCCATTAAAAGCATCTCAAGATGAGCAGCTTTCTATCTTAGAGATGAGTGTCGATAATATTGAGCGAGAAATCCAGAAATCTGATTTAGTCATAGGTGCGGTACTGGTGCCAGGTGGGCGTGCGCCTAAGTTACTTTCCAGGGCTTTAATAGCCAAAATGCCAGAAAGGGCGGTTTTTGTTGATGTATCGATTGATCAGGGGGGCTGTAGTGAAACCAGCCATCCTACCACTTATTCCGAGCCGACTTATCTTGAAGAAGGGGTGGTTCACTATTGTGTAGACAATATGCCGGGCATTGTGCCCCATACAGCCTCTGTCGTCCTGAATAAGGCCACTTTGCCCTTTATTTCATCCATTGCCAAATTTGGGTTTAAGAAAGCCTGTCTTCAAGATCCTCACTTAAAACAAGGACTCAATATTTGTGAAGGTGCCATCACCCATCCTGCGGTTGCTGCATCACTCAATATGCCCTATACAAAATTTAATTAGCTTAGAAAATAAACTTAAATTCTCCTTTTTTGATACTGATCTTTGCTAATATGGGGTCGGGTATGTTAGTTTGTCCTACATGAAAAACAACCCTATAGGTTTAACATTAAGAAAGCTAGAGGACTTTGTTGGATGAGTCTGGGAAATTTATTTAATTTCTTGAAGCCGGCGCATCATTTACCCGAAATCAATAATCGTCAGCAGGTTGATGAAGATTATCGCTATTGGCGCATAAGAATATTTTATTCAATTTATGCAGGGTATTTTTTTTATTATTTTACCCGTAAAAGTTTTACCTTTATCATTCCTTTCCTTAATGAAGATTTGGGTTTAACGAAATCAGAAGTCGGCATCATGATCAGTGTCTTGGGGCTTACTTACGGTATCAGTAAGTTCTTATCTGGTGTTTTAAGCGATCGTTGTAATCCCCGATATTTTATGGCCATCGGCTTAATCATGACAGGCATATGTAATATCTTCTTTGGATTTTTCTCTTCTTTTATGATGCTCACTATTTTTTGGGGTTTGAATGGTTGGTTTCAGGGCTGGGGCTGGCCTGCCTGTACCAAGCAATTAACATATTGGTTTAGTCGAAAAGAACGTGGTACTTGGTGGAGTGCTTGTACGACGTCTCATACAGCAGGTTCATTTTTTGTAGCCTATCTTGTCGCTTATACAGCGCTTTGGTTTGGTTGGCGCTGGGCAATGTATGTAACGGGTCTTTTGTGTGCGCTTGTAGGATTGTGGTTAATTAATCGCCTGCGCGATATGCCTCAGTCTCTGGGTTTGCCTTCGGTTGAAAAATATAAGGCAATAGAAGGAGAAGCGTTTGTCGAAACACGGGAAACAGAAACGCCTCTTTCAGCAAAGCAAATTTTGTTAGAACATGTATTGAACAATAAGTATCTTTGGATACTCGCTGCAGGTTATTTTTTTGTTTATATTATTCGAAATGCTGTGGATAGTTGGGGGGTCTCTTTTCTTGTCGAGACCAAGGGTTTGCCTAAAGTGACTGCCGCACAATGTGTTTCTTTATTTGAAGTGGGCGGTTTTTTTGGCGGATTAGCCGCAGGATTTTGCTCAGATCGATTATATGCAGGGCGTAGAGTGCCTGTGATGATTTGGTGTTCATTAGGCGTTATTTTTGCGGTGCTTGGATTATGGTATTTAGCGCCAGCTCAGTGGGTGATATCCTCTATCGTCATGGCCCTGATAGGATTCTTGGTTTTTGGTCCACAAATGTTAATAGGCTTGGCTGCAGCGGAATTTGTGAATAAAAAAGCGGCCAGTACAGCCACTGGATTTGTGGGTTTTTTTGCGTATTTAGGCGTGGTTGTTTCTGGTTACCCCT
>CAZCHZ010000011.1:0-14181 GCA_964498615.1 uncultured Legionellaceae bacterium
TTTGCTTGATCACAAATTTATCTGAATTTTCAATTTCCTTGTGAATATGGTCAAATACCGCTTTGTCTGTTGATAATTTAAGTAGATTTTCTGGGATCTTCCACATATCAATAAATTTTTTATTATAATTGATAATTCTATGTTTTTTATCAACCACCAATATTCCGTCTGTTGTGGATTCAATGGTGGCTTTCATTAAGGCAAGCATACGCTCTAATTGTATAGTTCTTTCTTTAACGAGCAGTTCAAGATTTTTCATTTGATTTTCGATAGCGCAATTAAGTTGCCATTTTTTTGTAAGAGAAAAAGCCAATTGTTTTACTTCTATTTTTTCGAAGGGTTTTTTTAGAATCAATATATTATCAATGGCACACAACTGTTTAAGTTCTTTTGTCCAGGCATTGTCGGAGTAATCACCACATAAAACAATTTGTATCCTGGAATCAATTTTTAAAATTTGAGCGGCTGTTTCAATACCATTCAAGCCAGGTGGCATATCTACATCGATAAAAACCAATGCGAAAGGATTATTTAACTGTGCTTTAATAAGTGCTATGGCTTTTTCGCTTTGATTTGCATATACCAATTCATAATTTTGTATAGAATTGTTTTGAGGTGACAATTCGTCTTTAACATCAGGCGAAGGTGTATTTACAGTATTTGTCGATAATATTTTGCAAAAATCTTCATAGACGGTAGGATTATCATTGATAATAAGGATTCGCCACTCATGTTGCTCGAGTGCTAGGGATTTTAGAGGTCGAATGCTAGGCGTTTCCATAATATGAACATAGTTCAGAGCCTATTTATAATACAAGCCTTCAACGACCTATTTTCAGGTTTGTTAAAGTATTTTAACTATTATTTTCATCATTTTCTTCGTTTTCATTCTGTAAAAAATGTATTTCCCAGGGTCCCTGACCGTGTAGTTGCACAATGGTATTTTCACTCGTACTAAGAAAACTATGCATACGCGCTGGAATGCGAACATAACTTCCCATAGTCATTTTTTTTGAATGTATTTTATTTTTATGGCTGTCCTGAAAACCAATATTCATCGTGCCAGAAATGAGTGTGATGTGTTCATCACTCGCATGCCAATGCATTGCTAACTCATAGTGTGCAGGTAGTTTTAGACGTATCGTAAATGGTCCTGGATATTGTGGATTACCTTCTAAAATTGCCATGGTGGCGCCTTCTGGCAGCGTGGAAAATGCCGGTTCCCATTTAATATTGTCCGGTGCAAGTAATAGCACTTCTGCAATGTCATCTGGGACTTTTGTTTTATGTTTGGTGGCAAAACAGGTGGATGCTTGTAGCATAAGCATCAAGATAGTCATGATGTATATGCTGTTTCGATGTTTTATCTTTGTCATATAATATCCTTCCTTTTAAACTTGCGTATGTGGCCTTAAATCGTCATGTCCACAATGATTTGTTTCAAGTTGCACTGTGGAATGTGTGATATTAAATTGTTCTTCAAGACATTTGTTTGCGGCTTGTAAAATTTTTTGTATGTCTTCTACACCTTGGTTAATTACCAAATGAACGGTGAGGCTTATTTTACCACTGGTAAGTGCCCAGACATGTAAATCATGCACATCTTTCACGCCTGCAATGCCTGATAAGGCATCATTAATGGCTGCGAGTTCAATGCCTGCTGGCACACCTTCTAGCAAAATATTAATGCTTTCTTTTAAGAGGATCCAACTTCTGGGAATTACCCAAAGACCAATGCATACCGCAACAATTGCATCAATCATATGCCAACCTGTGGTAAAAATAAAAATAGAGGCGAGAATAACGCCTCCAGAACTTAACATATCAGCCCAAGCTTCGAGATAGGCGCCCCTTACGTTTAAACTATGTTGACTGCCAGCATGTAATAAGCGTATAGAGATGAAATTTACAATGAGTCCCAGGCATCCAATGAAAAGCATGCCAGTAGGATGGATCTCTGAGGGCTCGCCTCTTAAACGATGATAAGCCTCAAAAAAGATATAGGCAGATAATAAAAGTAAGATCACTGCATTTAAAGCAGCAGCTAAAATTTCTAATCGATAATATCCGAAGGTTCTTTTGGTATCCGCAGTTTTTTTACCCAGTTGAACAGCCGTATAAGCAATAACCAAAGCAGCCACATCCGTAAACATATGGGCTGCGTCTCCCAGGACGGCCAAGCTTCCTGTCAAAATCCCTGCAATAATTTCGATCACTGTAAAGACAGACGTCAATAGCAGCGCAATTTTCAAATAAAATTCGTTGGGTTTGGGATGATGATGCATAGATGTCAAATAAATATTCCAGCAATGAGAGTATGAGTTTATCTAAAATTTAAAATTTTTTCAACGTAGGGGCCGGTCCCTGTGCCGGCCCAATACATATTTTTATTGCAAACAAATATATGCTAGTTTCATGACAATAAAAATAGCCAATCAAAAACAATTTTAACCAGGGCCGGCACAGAGACCGGCCCCTACAGTTGACATGATATTATTGAGAAACATTATTAAAAATCATGGGATTATTTTTATCGAGTTCCCATTGCATAGGATTGTTTAAAATGTATTCACGAATTTTATCCAGGCTATTACTGTCTCGGATAATGTGGTCATGATACCCCCGTTGCCATAAGCATTTAGAAAAAGGGGGCCATTGTTGTTGGTGTACACCATGGCGGTAACATGTGGTTGTATATGATTTGATGTTGCGCATCAATTCAGGGAGCGAAAGGATAGAAATTGATTTTATTTGACATGTTGTTGTTTTTGAGTTTAATGAGGATTCTATATTATGCATCGATTTTGTTTCCCTTGTAGGGGCCGGTCCCCGTGCCGGCCCTTCCATCACAAAAATTGCATGAACATGATTAGGCATTACAATTAAACTATCAATTGTCCATCCAAAATATCGTTCAGGTATTGTAATAAAGTTTTGCGTAACCATTAGACCAGCGGCATTTAAATGCATTTGACCATTAATAATTTCACCCATTAAGCATTCTCTGTGATTGGTACAGAGCGTAATATAATAATATCCGGTTGTTCGATAATCATATTCAGTTAAACGAAGTTTTTTCCGCGGTCCTTTTTCAGAATTAAAATGCATGATGAAATTCCTGTGAATTTTGGGCCGGCACGGGGACCGGCCCCTACATTATATATATTTTTATTTGCTGTGCAACAGCGGTGCTATGTTCATATTTATTGTGTATTTTCTGATGTGGTACCTGATTTGGGTTGTGCGAGATCCGCTTTCACCCAAATGTCTTGGCCACCAACTTTAGGATTGCCAGCAACTGCTTTTACCCACTGGCCTAATTTAGCATGAACCCGTGCTGTTGCTTTATTATGACTGAGATATAACATCACGACATCGCCTTTTAGCACGGGTCTCATGCTAATAATGGAAGAAGGTGCGGGCGGGGCGACTTGTAAGGCATTTTGTATATTTCTTTGTTGAATTTGTGTTGCAGTATGCTGTGTTTCCAATTGCTCACGTTGATCTTGAAGTCTTTGTAAATCTCGATCAGTTCTTTGTACATCTACACCAAGCGCCGGACGCGCGACCAAATAAACTTCGTTCTCATAATCCTGCTGCTTTATTTGTTTTTCAGTCACCTTATCTGAAATTTTTTGAGAGATTTCTGCGAGTTGCTCTTTATATGCTTTTTCAGCTGCGGTATCTTGAGGTGTAATGCCTGCTTGTGATTCTGCGGTAAGATGTATTGGCACAGAGGCCACTTCTCCATTATTGACCATATACATTTCACCAGGATTGGTTTGCAGCGCAATCTTATTATCAATTAGGCTTCCTTTACTGGTGCTGCCCTCTGTCACGCTGCCCCCTGGGCTAACCCGTCTTATCGTGAGTTGTATCACCTGTGCGGGGTTAGCGCTGCCTGATGATCTTTGCTCTTGGGCATGAAGCGAAAAGGCTATGGTCAATATAAGAATACCGTAAAACAGACGATGCATTGCTGTATATACTCTAATTGTAAGTTAACTTCCTATTAATTATAGTGCTTAATCATCAGATTGACAGCCAACATAGAGCTGTCTATGCTTTAAGAGTAGGTTATAAAGCCCTGGGGGAATGAATATGAAAAGTGCTGCATTATATATATCGTCATTGGTTTTCTTATTAATGACGATTGGACATTTTCTTAGATTGCATAAAGGCTGGTCGATAGTGTTCGATAATTTTACTGTGCCAGTAGAATGGTCAATGTATGCTGGGATAGTAGGTGCTGTATTGACACTATGGACATTCTTCGCAGCAAGAAGCCGCTAATCTAGATTTTATTAATCTAGAAAAGCAGGGAGAGCATTCTCATGCTCTCCCTGACTTATGGTTATTTTTGGACCATCCATGCGCCACGTGTATCTCGCATATCGCGACAAGCACGTCCGTGGAGTGTTTCTTCTTTTCCATCAATGATCACAGTATTCACATAATCACGACACACTAAATGCGAATTAGGCATTTCTTGTGTACGCGTTACTTTTACCTGACCAGAATGACCATTATTAGGGTTTTTCCAGCCTCTACTGCTATTATCTGGGGCAGATTCCAGGGTATTTATCATGGCTCTTTGCGCCATTGCTCTATCTTGGGCATCCATACGATAACCTAGGCCGCCACCGATATAAGAACCTGCGAGCGTGCCTATCGCTACCCCAACAAGTCTTCCCGTGCCTTTTCCAAATTGTGAACCGATGAGGGCACCTGCGGCACCACCTAGCAGTCTACCACCCGTTTCTTTAGGACCCATATTTGTACACCCTACCATTCCTGATACGGCACAAACAATGAGAGATATACATACTGTTTTTTTAAACACATCAAACTCCTCTTTAGTGATTATTCGCGGATATTATACTAAGGTGTCCTTAGAAACGCTAGCTTTTTCAATAGTAATAGAAAGATCTCGGGTGGCTTCGTGTCTATCGATTTGTGTTACATGTCTATATAACATGGTGGTGCTGATATCACTATGGCCTGCATTTTCTTGTACTACTTTAAGTGGTGCCCCCTTATTTAACAAATAAGTTACATAACTATGTCTAAGCCAGTGTGCTGAAGCAGCCATTAATTTAGAGGCTTTATTAGGATTGCTGGCTTCTAATCGTGTTGCACCCAATGTAAATGCAAAACGCAAAATTTGATCAATTCTGCGTGCAGAAATGGGTTGTTTTAAATTTTGCATAGGAATGAGTGGCGTAGTTTCTTTAAAATTCGGCTGAGGGCTTTTTAAACCCACTGTCAATCTGAATTCTGCCAATGCAGTCATGAGTTCATCAGGAATAGGAATTTCTCGTAATTTTCGTCCCTTGCCCAGAATGCGTAAAAACCAGTTTTTTTCTCGTTGTAGAAAGTCACCCATGGTATGACTGCTGGATTCAAAAATTCTAAGGCCAGTATAAAATAAAAGTAAAATAATATATCTTGCGCGAATGATCTGGAATGCATCGATTGCTTCTTTCACAGGATAATCATCTAATGCTTCTAAAACGGCATGAATTTCGTCAAGTTCTAAATATCTATCAACAATGCGTCTTTCGTGTGCATGGCGTTTTTTGCGGCGTTTATCAATGGCCATGGGGTTGCCAATAAGATATTGCGTTTGGGTGAGATAATTAAAAAATGAATCGATGATTTTAATGGATTTTCGTATAGAAGTATTCGTTAAACCACTACAAAAGGGACGCCACTGTGGGTTGATATTGCCATCTTTGCATTCTCTTGGCACTTTTGGACCACACCAATCTGATGAAGGACTTGGATTTTTTAAGAATTCTTGATAAGCCAGTAAATGATTGCGTCTTAAACCAGAAACATTCACTTTGCCAATATGAATGCACCAAAGTAATAAACGCTCAATTTCTTTTGCATAAGAACGTAAAGTGTTGGGCGATTCTCTATATTCTTGAAGAAAAGCTGAAATGGCTTCGGCATCTGTTTTGGCATCAATAAAGGCATGATGATGTGTTTTATTGTAGTCATCCTCATTAAATCGCAGAACATAAGCGCCCATATTTTCGGCTTTTTCTAAAGGTAAAAAAAGGGGTTTTATGTACATCTGTTCCTCTTGGATCATTTCTATCCTTTATATTATATGCATTTAATGCATAATATGGTATAAATTTATGGCATTAAATGGAAAAACATATAAAGTCAATCGACTAACCCCCGTAGGTAAAAACGATGGTCAGTGTCCAACATTTATCGATGCATTTTGGTGCGCGTTTACTTTTTGATGATGTGAATGTCAATCTTCAACAAAATAAACGCTATGGTCTTGTAGGTGCAAATGGCACTGGAAAATCGACCTTCCTGCATTTATTATCAGGTCAAGAAACCCCGAGTTTAGGGGAAATCCAAATAGCAAAACAATCTACTGTGGGTTGGCTTAAGCAAGATCACTTTAAATATGAAAATGATATTATTGTCGATGTTGTGTTGCAGGGAAAGCAAGATTTATGGGAAGCCATGCAAGAAAAAGAGCAACTTTTGTCATTACCAGAAATTGATGAAAAGACGGGTTATCGTTTAGCAAAATTAGAAGAAATCATCATTCATCATAATGGGTATACGGCGGAATCCTTTGCTAAAACACTTTTGGTTGGTTTGGGTATAGAGCAAAGTTATCATGAAAAACCTTTAAGCGCTTTATCTGGGGGATATAAATTACGTGTGTTGCTCGCAAAGGTACTTTTTTTAGAGCCGGATATTCTTTTGCTTGATGAACCAACTAATCACTTAGATATCATGAGTATCAGCTGGCTTGAAAATTATTTAAAAACAGAGTTTAAGGGTGTGCTGATTTTTATTTCACATGATCAAGATTTTTTAAATAATTTATCTACACATATTTTGGATGTGGATTATGGCGAAATTAGAGAATATGTGGGTAATTATGATCGTTTCATGAAAGAAAAAATGCTTGTGGCCGAACAAAAATTAAGCGAACTTAAATACTTAGAAAATAAAATTGCACACATGAAAGTGTTTGTCGAACGTTTTCGAGCGAGTGCCAGTCGTTCTAAACAAGCTTTGTCACGTGAAAAACAAATAGAACGTTTGGAGTTGCCAGATATTAAAAAATCATCTCGCATTGCACCTAAGTTTACTTTTACTCAAAAGCGGCCTTCAGGCAAAATGGCCTTAAAAATTGAGGGTGTTTCTAAAAGTTTTAATAATAAAGTAGTTCTTAAAAATGTGCGCATTAATATTAACCGTGGCGAAAAAGTGGCCATTATTGGCCACAATGGTATGGGAAAATCTACTCTTTTAAAAATTATGATGGGGCAATATACAGCGGATGCAGGTGAATATACCTGGGGTCATGAAAGTCATGTTTCTTATTTTGCGCAAGATCATCATGAGTTACTAAATGAAAACATCAAGGTTTATGATTGGTTACTGGAAAAGAGCAGTCATGAAATCACATCAGAAAGTATTAGAAAAGCGCTGGGTCAAATGCTATTTACTCAGGATGATGTCTATAAAGACATTCTTACATTAAGTGGAGGAGAAGCTGCGCGTTTGTTGTTTTCGGATATGATCTTAAAACGCGGTAACATATTAGTCTTAGATGAACCCACAAACCATTTGGATCTAGAAACGCGTGAAACCTTGGCTGATGGCCTGCATCGTTTTGAAGGCACTGTGATTGTCGTGAGCCATGATAGACATTTTGTTTCAAAAGTCGCCACTCGTATTTTGGCTTTGACAGAAAAAGGCATTACCGATTTTCAAGGCACTTATAAAGAATACTTAACACGCTTCGGGGATGATTATTTGAATCGTACTTGGTTACTGTCGCAGTAACCTGACGTCAAGCCCTCTTAGAAGTTTTTTCTAGGCCTAAAGCCTTCAATCGCTCTTCAAGTGGCGGATGCGTAGAGAAAAGATTGTTTAGCGATCCGATGGATTTTATGCCTGCATATTCGGGATCATAAAGATAGGAGGCATGTCTGATATTTTCATGCGGGGTACTTGTATAGGCTTGATTATATGTTTCTACATTTTCTTTATGTTCTTAATCTTTTTTAATTAATTCACTTGCAAGTTTTTTGTTTTCGCGTATTAATTCAACTGATCCTGCATCTGCCATAAATTCTCGTGTGCGGCTAAGATAGAGCATTAATAAAAGCGTTAATATGGGTAATAGAAATCTCGCTAGCACGATAATCAACAGCAGACCGTTGTTGTTGCGGCTTCGAGGACCATATAAAACACCTCTAAATATGATATCGATGAAAATAAGAATAATATTGCTTAGTATAGCTACGGTAAGCGCTAATTTAATATCATTGTGTCGAACATGAGATAATTCATGTGCCATCACGGCCTGTATTTCGTTTCTGTTAAGTTTTTGCATTAAACCACGCGTGATGGCTACCATGGCTGTTTTTTCACTATAACCACTGGCAAAGGCATTCATATAGTCTGCTTCAATAATATATACTTTAGGCATAAAGTTAAGACCAGCCGCAATTTTCAATTCTTCAATCACGTTATATAATTGTTGCTCTTCCCGGGATTCAAATTTGCCAGGCTGCACTTCATGATATTCTGTACCCAACATCATCAAGCCTTTATGAAAATAAAAGGTAATAAAAATGGAAATAAAGGCGACAATTAACATGATCATGGTAATAACAGGCATCACTTTAAAAGTGATCAAATCCATCACAGCATTTTTAATAGGAAGTGGATTTACGGGCTGACTATAATAATTCATAGCAAGAGGATTTTTAATGGGAAGATAATGCTCTGAGACCATGTAAGTATCGACTGCAAGACCCACCGTTAAGTAAATTAAAACAAATAAAATAATGACATTACGTGTTCGGCGTTGATTCTTGACTAAATCACCCCGCCAATCTGCGGCAAGAATACGATACTGTCCTAAATCGCCCATGCTATTACAATTTTACGGTATAAGATTCTTGCTGACGTACGGTATCCTCTGGGAGCTGCCAATAGGTGAAATTTTGATCTAATTTTGCAGGCATCAAGGCAACAACCCAGGATTGAATAAGGGATTTTTTAGTTGCATTATAACGTTCTATACTATCGTTTAGTGCCTGTTTTGAAAATGCTAACTTGTTTTCAGTGCTAACAATTTCTTCTTGTAATTGCATGGCATTTTCATTGGCTTTTAAAGTAGGGTACTGTTCGAAAACAAGATTGATGTTTGAGGCGATACCTGAAATTGCATTTTCAGCATCCATGCGTCCTTTCTCATCTCCAGCATTAGCCGCTGCTTGTGCTTTTGTGCGAAGAGAAATGACATCCATCAAAGTCGTTTTTTCATAATCCATATATTTTTTCACGACTTCGATAAGAGATTGGAATACTTTAAACCTTCTATCGAGTTGGATATCAATTTGTTTTTGATTGTTTTTTACCGCTTCAATCAGATGTATCAGATTATTGTAAATACCGATAAAACCGATGAATAATATACCTGCAATAATAATCAGTATAGTGATGATACTCATGGATCCCCCTTAAATTATCCTTTCTCTGGATCTTATTATAGATAGTATAATAACAAAGAATAAAAGACCTATTATGGTCAATTGGATGTATTCCATGTCTTGCTAAGTTTTGATAACATTCTTCCATGAAGAAAGCGCATGGACATTTAAAGAAGGTGATTGTGGTTGGCGCCGGCATTGCTGGCATAACTGCTGCTAGAGAACTTGAAGCCAGGGGTTACGGGGTGATTCTTCTGGAAGCCTGGAGAGATGTAGGCGGTAGGGCAAGATTGAGTCAGGATATGCCTTTGGGGCCCATCGTGGTACATGAAGTCGGACAATACTCTGGCGTGGGTGGTATTAAAACTTATATTAAGTCACATCCCGAATATCTCTTTACTGAAGCAGATCTCCCTCCGATACAACCCATTCCGGCTTTGCTAGAACATTACGGGATCACAACCATTATGCCAATGGGTGGTATGGTTGACAGTGTTATTGTGGTGGGTACTAAGGCCAAAGAATTTAATCTTAAAGATTTTGGCAAATTGTATCAGAGTTATCGAGAAGAACATAGCAAGAATTATTTTGCAGATCTTTCGGTTTGTCCTTCTTTGCAAACACTGGAAGATCATTGTGCTAGAGCTTTGATAAAGACTTTTGAAGAGGGTTTTTCTGGGTTAACTTTGTCTGAATTAACAGACATTATGGAAAATCTAGAAAAAAACAAAATTGATTTTTTTCAATATGGTGATTTACATCCTTTGATTGGCGAAAGGGGGTATTATGGCTTAATAAAAGCCATGCAAAATGATTTAAAACAGGTTGATATTCACTTTAATGCTGAAGTGTCCAGCATAAAACGCCATGGTGAAAAAGTGATTGCGACAACAAAAGATGGCAAAACGTTTGAAGCAGACGCAGTCGTTTCTACATTGCCTTTGGGTGTGCTGAAAGAAAACAAGGTAGAAATAGAAAGGTTATCAGAGACAAAAAGAAAAGCTATCCGGCATCTCAAAATGGGTTTGATGAATAAAGTACTATTAACATTTAAAAAACAGTTTTGGACGAACGATTGCTCATTTTTTGTTGTCATGGATACAAGTCCAGGGGAAAGACTCGTGACAGTTGTGTTAAACCCAAATCGTGCATTTCCCGATAAAACACCTGTTTTGATGGGTGCTTTTTTTGCAGATGAAGCCATGATGGATAAAGAAGCATTGATAGAAATGACTAAAAAAGCGATTAAAAAAGCTTGGCCTCAATCGCCGGATCCGATATCTATTGATACTATCTTGTGGAATGAAGATCCCTATAGTTATGGGTCTTATGCAAGCTTTTCAAGAGAAACGCATCAAGACGATATTGTGAATTTGATGCAACCTGAATGGGATGGAAAATTGGTTTTTGCCGGAGATGCCGTTGTGCCTGTGGGCCTCATGGGCTGTTTTCATGGGGCCTATATTTCAGCCATGCGCGCTGCAAGGCTTATCGATGAGCGTTTGCGTGTTTTATAAATTTAGTTTACATATTACTTAGATGAATAGTTCGCTTACATTAAAAGATAATCCTTTGTTATCACAAAGTGAATTACCCAACTTTAGTTTGGTAACCGCGGATCATGTTATCCCTGCCATCAGTTATCTTATCGAGATGAACGAAGTAGCTTTGGATAAACTTTTGGCACAAAATACTTTTCAATTTAATACCTTGGTATTACCTCTCGAGACGATGGAAGAAAAATTAAATCAGGTTTGGAATGTTGTCTCGCATTTGGATGCTGTACGAAACGCGCCCGATTTTCATGAAGCTTATGAAAATGCGCTTTTGAAATTAACAGAGTATTATACAAAATTGTATCAAAACGAAGCTTTGTATCAAGCCTACGGGCAAGTATCTAAAATAACGCCGCATAGAATTATAGATAATACTTTGCAAGATTTTAGACTCTCTGGCATTTTGTTAAATGCAGAGAAAAAAGAACAATTTAAGAAATTGAATATTGAAATTTCAGAACTGGAAAGCCGATTTGAACAAAATGTTTTGCTGGCAACAGAAAAATGGACCTTTCTAATAAAAGAAGAGGAGCGTTCAAGGTTAAAGGGGATACCGGATGCGGATGTAGATGCCGCAAAGCAATATGCAGCATCCAAGCAGAAAACAGGGTATTTATTTAGCCTGCAATATCCTAGTTACCATGCTGTGATGACATATGCGGACGACAGAGATTTAAGAAAAATTTTTTATGAAGCTTATGTAACACGCGCTTCAGAGTTAAACAAAGATCCTAAAACGCATGAGAGTGATAATGGTCCATTGATGCTTGAAATTTTAAATTTGCGGGAGCAAATGGCAGCGCTACTCAATTATCATAATTATGCAGAATATGCCCTAGAAAGACGATTAGCTAAAACGCCCGATGAGGTGCTTGATTTTATTGAAGATTTATGTCGTTATGCAAAACCTAAAGCAAGCGCTGAAATCGGGGAATTAAAAAAATTTGCAAGTAGCTTGGCATTAGAAAACACTATTGAACCTTGGGATATTGCCTATTATAGCGAAAAATTAATTCAACAAAAATTTAATATATCAGAAGAAATGCTTAAATCTTATTTTCCTTTAGATAAGGTTTTGACAGGTCTTTTTAATATTGTCCAAATACTGTTTGAAGTAAGGATTAAAGAAGTTAAGGATTTTGATAAATGGCATGAAACTGTTCGTTTGTTTGAAGTGTATGATTCCGAAAATAGCTTGTGTGGAAAATTTTATCTAGATCTTTTTGCGAGAGACAACAAACAAGAGGGTGCTTGGGTAAGTGATTATAAACGACGCATGGTTTATGGTGATGTAAAACAAATGCCGATTGCATTCTTAACCACCAATTTCTCATCAAATATAGATCCTAAGAAGACCTGCCTAACACATGATGAGCTAATAACGCTGTTTCATGAATTTGGGCATTGTTTACATCAAGTATTGACTAAGGTTGACTATCCAAGTATCTCTGGCACCAGTAATGTAGAGTTAGATGCTATTGAATTTCCTAGTCAGTTTCTGGAAAATTGGTGCTGGGAAAAAGAGGCGTTGCAACAATTATCAGCACATCTTAATACTGGGGAATGTTTGCCGATTGCGCTTGTAGATCAATTGTGGGCCTCCAAAAATTTTCAATTTGGCATGCAAATGCTAAGACAACTTGAATTTGCTCTATTTGATTTTAAAGTCCATCTTCAAAGAAATATTGAAAATGTTAGGCAGATTCAATCAATATTGGATGATGTGCGAAAGCAAGTTGCTTTATTGCCTATGCCGAAATTTAATCGGTTTCAAAATACTTTTTCTCATATCTTTGGAGGCAGTTATGCTGCAGGCTATTATAGTTATACTTGGGCAGAAATGATGGCCTGTGATGCTTTTCAGAAATTTCAAGAAGAAGGCATCTTAAATCCCAAAATAGGCAAGCAATTCTTAAGTACAATACTTTCCAAGGGGGGCTTGGCATCTGCTAGAGATCTTTTTCTCTCATTTCGAGGCAGACAACCGAATATTTCTGCTTTTTTAAAATATTATGACCTGATAGGTCGGACATAGCCCAAACCTTTGTGTTCTAATGTAGCACAAATTTACACACTGTGTTTGTTTTTTATGAATAATTCAGCAATTTTATACTATACACCTTCGAAGTTTGTGGTATTCTTGGAAAACTTCGCATACTAACATTGTGTGGTTTGTGTTATAGTAGAGATAGACGGAGAAAATTGAATGAGGCATATTTCTGTTAAAATTCCTACAAAAATGTATCAGGATCTTGAGACGGTAGCCCAGGCGCAGGATCTTAAGCTAAGTGATATTGTTCGAAAATGTTTTAGAATTGGACTTAAAGCTTTTGCCGTGCAAGCAGAGGAGCAAGAATTATCAGAAAAGGATAAATTTTTGTTTAAACAAGGCGCTCAATATTCCATTGCCAGCTATTGCTTAATAGAGGAGTACTTGAAAAATAAGGGTTCGGATGGCATGAATATACGTTCCAGTGCAGAAGCCAAAGCGCATAAAATTATTTCAAAAATTTATCAAGAATCACTCAATACAGAGGCTAGCCTGAAAGAGACTGCATAAGTTCTGTAGATGTTTATAATGTATTCATTTTTTATGATAAAATAATATATGTTGGCTTGTTTAGTTATATAATGAACTATGGAAATACATGAGCAGACAAGGTATTTTATGTATTAATTTGGGGACACCCGATACCCCAGATCTTCCTTCGATCAAGTCTTATCTTAAAAGTTTTTTAAATGATAGACGCGTGATTGATTTACCCAATCCCTGGCGTTGGATCTTAGCGAATGTCTTGATTATCCCAAGACGTCAAAAAGCATCATTGCATGCTTATCAGAAAATCTGGACGAGTGAGGGTTCGCCCTTGTTGCAAGAAAGTTTAAAAATGACAGAAAAGTTGGCGCTGGCCTTAGGTTCACAGTATCAAGTAGCATTGGGGATGCGCTATGGACAGCCTAGTATAGCAACTGCCATCCATACGCTAAGGGATTGTCAGCGTCTATGTATATTGCCGTTATTTCCTCAATATTCAAGCGCTGCAACAGGATCCGCGATTGAAGCGAGTATCACTGCCATCTCAAAGCTTTGGAATATTCCAACCTTTAGCGTGATGAATGATTTTTTTAAACAT
>CAZCHZ010000012.1:0-14137 GCA_964498615.1 uncultured Legionellaceae bacterium
CAGTATAAATAATCGTGCAGTGGTAACTTATGGGATGAAATTGATTGAAGCTGGAAAACGTCCCTGTTGGCGGGCGTTGCGGCCATTGTTATCCTTGCCATTGCGATCAGAAAGTTTAGGCTTTCGCATTGGGCCTTTGTTAAACAGTGATGGAAGATTATCTTCTGCCTTAGGATCGCTCACCTTTTTATTAGCGCAAGATGATAATGATGCGCAAGCTTGGGTAGAAGTTTTAACAACGCAAAACGAAAATCGTAAAACCATTCAACAAGACATTATGCGACAAGCAGTGATGCTTGCAAAACAACAAGTGAACATGGGCAGAAAAAGTATTTGTATTTATTTAGAAACAGGACATGTCGGTGTACAGGGCATTGCGGCCAGTAGAATTGCTGAAATGTTTGGCAGACCCACAGCAATTTTTGCACCCAAAATGGGAGAAGGGTCTCTATTGACGGGATCAGTACGGGGTATCAAAGATTTTCATGTCAGACATGCCCTACAATTTGTTGCAGATCAAGACCCCACGATCTTAATTGCTTTTGGGGGGCATGAAGGTGCGGGGGGCTTGACAGTGCGCTTGGCAGATTTTGAGCGCTTATCAGCCACTTTTGAAAAAGCGGTTTGTCAACAATTGGCACCGGAAAGAACGCTGTATCCAATTGTCTGGACAGATGGCGTCTTAGATCTTGCACATTTAAATTTGGAATTAGTCGATGCATTATCAGTATTAGAACCTTTTGGGCGTGAATTTGAGCAACCCATATTTGAAATTGATGCTGAATTGACAGAGTTACGTCCTGTAGGAGATGGCAGGCATATACGGGTTGGTTTAAAAAAAGAGGGTAAAACCTTCGCGGGTATTTGGTTTGGGGCCAAGCACGCTGCAAGTGATGTTTTGCCCTTTACAATAGGTATTCAGGTGAAGGTTGCTTGTTCTGTAAAAGATAATCAATTTCGTGGCAAACGTTCTTTTGATATGCATATTAGGCATATGCAAGTTGTTGGGAAACAAGACGTTCCTCTATCTAAAGCTACAATTGATTAATAAGACTATCAATATCCTGCCAAGGTAAAGCATAAATTCTATCTTCTAATTTAATTTTATTTGGTGCTCTGCAAATCACATAGGCTTTGTCTACCATTGTGTTTTCTTTCATAAATAACTTGAGATATTTAATATGATGAGCATCTGGTTTTTCTGTCCATTTGACTTCAATGGGAATCAATTGATCATTTTTCTTAATTATCCAATCTATTTTGGGGCCCTCGACATCTCGCCAAAAATGAATTTTTATCTCTCTATCTTTCAAGCGTGCATAATGGATTAATTCTAGTCCTATCCATTGCTTAAAAAGTCTACCTAAATATTCTTGAGGAATTTTCGTTCCTTCTCCAGCACTTATTCTTCTTACTCCCAAATCAAAAAACAAAAATCTTGAGGATTTAGTTAATTTACGACGGGTTTTAGTATCAATGAGAGGTTCAACACGTTCTGCAATTAAACAATCTTCTAGAATTTGATAATAAGAAGCAATCGTTGTGTGTGCAATACCAATTTCTTGAGATAGTTTACTAAAATTTACAATATTCCCTGATTCTGAAGCAGCCAAAGTTAAAAATTTTGAAAAAGTACCTACATTCCTTACTATAGCCTCCGCTCTTATTTCTTCTTCTAAATAGGTGGTCACATAGGAATCAAGATCTGTTTCTTTATCAACATTATTATTCACATTGAAAATGCCTGGCAGTGTTCCATAGAGCAACAATTCATCCAAAGGCCTTTGTTTAAATGTTATTTCTTTTAAAGTCAAAGGATCTAACCTTAAAGACACTATTCTCCCTGGAAGCAAATTAACAGATTTTTGTCTCAATTTTCTTGCGGATGAACCAGTCAATATAAATTTAGCAATTCGCCTATCAATCAGATCTTGAACAGCATCTAGGAGCGCTGGTACTTTTTGTACTTCATCAATAACAACTAATGGCATTTTTTTGAGATCTTCTGCTATGGCCTCAACTTCTCCGATTAAAAGCGATGGATCTTGTTCGTAGCGCTGTCTTACATTGGGTTTGGCTAGTGATTTCGAAAAATCCGCAGAAAGTTGGTTGATGAGGGTTGTTTTACCTGTTTGTCTGGCACCCAATAATAAGATGCTCTTACCTCGTTGCAGAGCAGCCTCAATGGCAGGTTCAATGAGACGTTTTATATAGGGCAGATCCATAATATGCTATTATCTACAATTTTTGAGTGTTTGTCAACAATAATCTCAATTTTTTTAAAACTATAAACTCAATTTTCAACGAATTTTGTTTAAAGAAGAAAAAATAACCTTAAATGATAGGTGTAAGGTCACGTTCGTAGATCTCGCTACCTATATCCTGTACACTATATAAAAGTATCGGTTTCTATTGATGTTAGGTATTTTACTTTATGGGTATAAACAATGGCTAAGACAACACGAATATTTCGAATAAGTTTCTATAATCAAAATACCATTTATGAATTATATGCAAGACATATATCTCATGATGGCATGCTGGGATTTGTGGAAGTTGGCGATCTGGTATTTGGCGCTAACAATAATATGGTGGTCGATCCTAGCGAAGAGCGTTTAAAAGCAGAATTTACTGGGGTGAAAGTTACTTATGTTCCCATGCATGCGGTATTAAGGATTGACGAAGTCGTAGAAGAAGGGGTGTCAAAAATTCGAGATTTACCCTTGAAAGAGAATGGAAATGTCGCACAATTTCCTGCCAATGTGTATAATCCACCCAGGAGTTAAGATAGGGCTAGGGCTTCGGTAATTTTTTGAGCATGATGAGTTTTACTTTAGCCGAAACCCTAAAAAGCAAGTCAGGCGTTGTTGTCATTGTTGCCCCTGATTCCTTAACGGCCATTAAATTAGAACGAGACTTAAATTTTTTTCTGGTCAATCACGATCTTCCATATCCCATATTATCTTTTCCAGATTGGGAAACATTACCTTACGATAATTTCTCTCCTCATCAGGATATCATCTCGGCAAGATTAACAACCCTTTTTCGTCTTCCCCATCTTAATCAAGGGATCTTGATAGTCCCCATCAGCACCCTGATGCAGCGTTTATGTCCAAAATCTTATCTTTTGCAAAGCACTTTTTTGATGCAAAAAGTAGATCGCTGGCCGCTAACGCAATTACGGCGCGATCTCCAGCATGCCGGGTATTATGCAGTGTCAGAGGTACGCGCACATGGTGAATTTGCTGTGCGAGGTTCTATTGTGGATGTGTTTCCCATGGGCAGTAAATTGCCTTTTCGTTTGGACTTTTTCGATGATAATTTAGAATCTATACGAAGCTTTGATGTGGAAACCCAGCGATCTCTCGAAAAAGTGGAAAGTTTACAATTGCTGCCTGCCCATGAATTTCCGCTCTCTGAAACGGGCATTGCCACATTTAAAGAACGTTTTCGAGATGCTTTTGATTGTAATCCCAGAGAAAGTCCCTTGTATTTGGAAGTGATGGAAGGACATGCCGCTTTGGGTCTTGAGTATTATTTACCCTTGTTTTTTGAACAAACTGAAGGATTATTTGATTATTTCCCTAAAAACACATCCATGCTTTTTTTAGAAGGTGTACATGATGCAGCACTTGAAACGTGGAATTATATTAATGCGCGTTTTGATCAGTATGGACATGATCGTTTAAGACCCATTTTAGCACCAAAGGAAATATTTTTTCCCGTACCCGAAGTATTTGAAGCGTTAAAATCCTTTTCTAACATCGATTTTGAAATAAAAGAAGAACCCCTGCCAAACCTTGAATTACAAGCGCGTGCTGCACTGCCTTTAGAGCGTCTTTCGGCGTTTTTGGACGGTTTTGGTGGTCGCGTATTATTTACAGCGGAAAGCGCTGGGCGAAAAGAAGTGTATAAGGACATGCTGGCAAAAATTCAATGTCATCCCATTGAAGTGCGAAATTTCGAAGAATTTATGCAATTAACATCAAACTATGCGCTTTGTATTGCACCACTTGAGCAGGGGTTTATCTTAGAATCGAAACCAGGGCCCCTTGCCCTCATCCCAGAAACGGCATTGTTTGGACAAAGGGTGATGCAAGCGCGCAGAAGAAAAACAGCACCCGAATGGGATTTCGAGGTAAGAAGTTTAGCAGAATTAAATATAGGTGCGCCTGTTGTACATATTGAACATGGGGTTGGCCGTTACCGTGGTTTACAAATTCTGAATATCTCTGGGCAGGAAGCAGAATATCTGACGATAGAATATGCGGGTAATGACAAGCTCTATGTGCCTGTTTCTGCTCTACACCTGGTCAGTCGCTATTCTGGTGTAGATCTGGAACATGCGCCTTTGCATCAATTAGGCAGTGGTCATTGGCAAAAGATTAAACATAAAGTTTTAGAGGAAACAAGGGATGTCGCTGCAGAATTGTTAAATATTTATGCTAAGAGAGAACTCAAACAACGCCCGTCTTTTTTAAATGATGAGCTGCAATATCAAAGTTTTGAACATGAATTTCCCTTCGAAGAAACACCTGATCAGGCTCAAGCGATTCATGCGGTATTAAAAGATTTACAGTCTACAAAACCTATGGACAGAGTAGTTTGTGGGGATGTAGGATTTGGCAAAACGGAAGTAGCCATGCGTGCAGCTTTTGTGGTGGCCTCCAATTCAAAACAAGTCGCTATTTTAGTGCCAACCACTTTGCTTGCCGAGCAACATCTTCATACTTTTTCAGATCGCTTTGCCCAATTTCCTTTGCGCGTAGATGTGCTTTCACGTTTTCGAAGTGCGAAAGAGCAAAAGGAAGTGATAGAAGATTTAAAACTGGGCAAAATTGATATTATTATTGGTACCCATAAATTATTACAAAAGGATATACAATTTAAAAATTTAGGATTATTGGTGATTGATGAGGAACATCGTTTTGGCGTGCGTCAAAAAGATACTTTTAAAGCCTTGCGTGCAGAAGTGGATATTTTAACATTAACAGCAACACCTATTCCTCGCACCTTAAATATGGCGATGTCAGGGATGCGCGATTTATCTATCATAGCAAGTCCTCCCGCCAAACGATTGTCAGTAAAAACCTTTGTGAGAGAAAAATCCAATGCATTAATTGAAGAGGCGATATCTCGTGAATTACATCGCGGTGGACAAGTATATTATGTATATAACACAGTAGAAACAATTGAACGTGCAGCCCGCGAACTTGAAGCTTTGTTACCAAGTGCCAGAATAGCCATTGCGCATGGACAAATGCGCGAACGAGATCTAGAAAAAGTAATGTCTGATTTTTATCATGGACGTTCTAATGTCTTGGTATGTAGCACCATTATAGAAACAGGCATTGATATTCCTGCGGCGAATACTATTATAATAGAACGTGCTGATAAGTTTGGCCTTGCACAATTACATCAATTGCGAGGCAGGGTAGGACGATCTCATCACCAAGCCTATGCTTTTTGCTTATTACCTTTGAAAAATCACATAAGCTTGGATGCGGAAAAAAGGCTAGAGGCGCTTGAAGCCCTAGATGATCTCGGGGTAGGCTTTAGTATTGCAACGCATGATCTTGAGATTCGTGGAGCAGGTGAGCTTTTAGGAGAAGAACAAAGTGGCAATATACAATCCGTTGGCTTTCCTTTGTATATGGAGCTTTTAGAAAACGCAGTGAAACTGTTACAAGCAGGTGAAAGCCTGGATGTCGATTTCTATGTAAAAAAACAAGTTGAAATCGATTTAAAATTGCCCACATTAATTCCAGAAGCCTATTTGCCAGATGTGCATAGTCGTTTGGTTTTGTATAAGAGAATTGCGGGAGCGGCTACTCAGGATAATTTAGATAATTTAAAGATAGAAATGATAGATAGATTTGGTCAATTACCCTTACAAACGCAATATCTTTTTAAGGTGACGGCCCTTAAATTGCGTGCAGAAATGTGTGGGATTATGAAAATTGAAGCCGGACCCAAAGGAGGGCGTATCGAGTTTGGGAAAGATCCTAAAATTGATACGCAAAAGCTAATATATTATATTCAAAAAGAACCTAATATCTATCAATTTGAAGGACCCACTAAATTACGTTTTAAACAAGATTTGAGTGATGCAGAGTTTAGATTACAGGTGGTGGAGAATTTGGTGGTCTCTTTGGCGTATCTTGAGGAGGGGGCGTCATAGTCTTGGGTTTTGTGGGATTGGGTTTTATGTGATCTATTCCCACATGATCATGACTTATTAATCCCTGCCTATTCCAAGGCAAGCGACGATAAAGGGCATAGTCTGCAAATTCCACAAAAGGATATTTAATAATTTCGAAATAAGGTGAATGATCAAAATCTTTAGGCGTATAAAGTTTAGGATTACGCTTAATTAATTCTAAGCCTTCACTATCATTTTGTTTAACAAAAGGTAAAATGGGAAATTCAACCGATCCGAAAGCTTCGGCTATCATAGAAGAGCAGACAGTCTTGGTACTTTCACCTGCATGATATTCAAAAAGCTTGGATCTAAAATGTCTGGGCATCAATGTCCATGGGAATAAAAATCTGGCGAGATCAAGCACTTGTCTTGTGTCATATTCATGTCCCAGTTTTCGCACGGCAAAATTGATCACAAGTTGCGCATCTTTTCTTGAAAGCCCTTTTGGTCTGCAAAGCCGAATATGATCATTTTTATAAACAGAAAGATCGTTAATTAAAGTTCCTTTACCGGAGATCCCTTCAATTAAAATTTGCGTATCAGGAGAACCCATAAAATGTGCAGCTACACGGTTTCTTATTTTGGGATCTTCAATATCATGCAAGCGACCAATATAAAGCGCTGCATGCGACCAAGGGCTTAAGGTAATAGCCTGGATAATTTCGCTAATTCTGCTGCGTCCCTCGACTAATATCACGTCACCTGGACGTAGTTCATAGCGTATGCGTTCAAAATCGCATAATGGCACGCCTTCAAAGGGCCGTTCATAATTAAGCCAGCCAATGCAGCGATCGGTAATCCATGCGGATAATTTCGAAAACATAAGTATTCTCATGCAAAGCGCGATGCGTACTTTAAATTTAGTACTAATAGTTAAGCTTCGCCATGAAGAATAGATCATGCGTGCATATGCAACATAAAAATACTGAATAAATCAAAGCGTGTATATGCAAGAAAAGAAAACACATTGTATTTGAAGGAAATTATGTTAAGATACCTGCCTGGAATACATGATATATCTAACGATAAAGAGAGGAGATGACAATGTCGAAAGTATTTGGAAATGAACGAGTGTATGCATTCCCACAAGCCGATAGTAGGGGTTCTACTCCGGAAAGAGAGCGTCCTCCAACGCAAGAAGAAATATATGAGCGCACCAATAAAACAAGAGCAGAAAAACATCGAATGGAAAAAGCGGCCTTTTCAGTTAATCATGTTGTACCAACAACAGATTTGGGCGATGCATTTGAAGCTACAGATCCCTATTTTCCTCCCGATAATGATGAGGATATGGAAGATGTTTCTGATTCAGATGATGATCGAAGACGATCCCCAAGACTACGATAAGACTTTTTATATCAGGGATTAATGCTTACCTCAGCGCTTTCAATTTGTATAAAGCGCTGAGTGATTTTTTTGGCAGAAGTCTGTACTTGTTGCACGTCTTTTTGAGCAGAATCAATATGCTTGGCAAGATTATCCATTCTTGATTCGAAACGGTTAAAATCTTCGGCCAAGTGTCTCAAATGTTCTTGAATAATATGAATATGCTGACGGGTGGCATTGTCTTTTAAAACGGCTCTGGCCGTTGTGAGGATAGCCATCATGGTCGTGGGAGAAGCCAGCCATACATTATTGCGTTGCGCTAATTCTACCAGATCTGGAAAATGGGCATGGATTTCGGCAAAGACTGCTTCTGCGGGAATAAACATCATGGCGCCTTCTGCGGTTTCTCCACGAATAATATATTTGCTCGCAATATCACTAATATGCTTTTTAATATCTTGTCTAAAACGCTGCTCTGCAAGTTTACGTTCGGTAGATTGGGTTGCAAAATCCGTTAAAATCTGAAAATTTTCAAGTGGAAATTTAGAATCAATCGCCACATGTCCTGTAGGCAGGGGCAAAAATAACATACAATCCGCTCGGTTGCCATTAGAAAGCGTATGTTGCATGGCATAATTTTCCTGAGGCAAAACATTTTGTACCAAATTCTTAAGCTGAATTTCGCCAAAGGCACCACGGGAACGCTTATCGACCAAGATTTCTTGTAAACTCACCACATTAGAAGAAAGCTCGCCTAACTTTTTCTGGGCATCATCAATAAGTGCTAAACGCTTGACAATGTCTGTGAATGTCGAAGTGGTTTTATCAAAACCATCAGAAAGGCGTTTTTCAATTTGTAGGCTTAATTCTTTCAGACGTTCAGCGATAAGTTGTTGTAGCTGTCCGGTCTCTTTGGCTTGGCTAACTTGATTTTCGCCTAAGCGGCGTTCCAAAGTTTGTGCAAGTTGTGAAAATCTATCAATAATTTCTTCTTTAAGAATTTGGAATTGTCGCGAACGTAAGTGATGGTGCCAGAGTAGAAAACTAAATCCTAATAAAATTAGAAAACAAGAAACACCTAAGATAATCCAATGATAATCCAGCATAGATAGATAATAGGCAGAGATAAAAAGTTAATGCAAGTAGGTCGGCGTCAGACGCCGACCTATATTAATAAAGAGAGAAAATTATCACCTTGTTTTTCAATCGTGGCACGAAGAGATTTTAGGGCTTCGGCCTGGAGTTGGCGCACTCTTTCTCGTGTGAGGCCAATTTTTTGTCCGGTTTCATCCAGGGTCATGGGTTCCTGATCATTTAAACCAAATCGATGTTCAACCACCGCACGTTGTTTGGCATTCAGGCTTTCTAACCAGGCATCCAGGTGCTTTTTTAATTTTGCATAACACAGATGTTCAAAAGGATCGCATTTTTCTGCACCCATCACTTCTAGCAAGGGCTTATTTACTTCACCTGAAATTGGCATATCAATGGAAACCATTTTGTCGTTTAAACGCATAATTTTTTCCACTTCAGGAATAGTGCTGCCCCAGGCACTGGCAATTTCTTCTGTAGAGGGTTCGTGATCTAAAGTTTTGGCTAAAGAACGTGTTGTACGAAGACAATTATTCAATTTTTTCACCATATGAACGGGCAATCGAATGGTACGATTTTGACTCATAATGGCGCGTTCAATGGTTTGTTGTATCCACCAAGCACTATAGGTGGAAAAACGAAATCCCCGTTCTGGATCAAATTTTTCAACCGCATGCATTAAACCGAGATTGCCTTCTTCAATTAAATCTAAAATCGCCATGCCGGAACGGGTATAGCGTCTGGCGATTTTAACCACCAATCGTAAATTACTCTCAATCATTCTATGGCGAGCAGCTTCATTCCCTTTTTTTGCTAACCTTGCAAAATGCACTTCTTCTTCTTTGGATAATAAGGGGGCAGCCCCAATTTCTCTTAGATAGATATCTGTGGGATCTGAAGATAACCTTGCATCCACGTCCTTAAGTTTTGGTTTGTTTTCTGTGATTTTTTCTGGTTTTGCTCGCATGACCCTATCTCAATACATGTACGATCTCAATTTCGGCCTGGGCTGGTCATAACTTTAGTTAGGTCTTTGACCAATAATGCTATTGCGCTGTATTTATGGACATGGTAAAGTCATATAACACAATGGGCTTAAAAAATAAGTGTGTATACACTTAGGAGAGTAGGCAATGGCAAGAGTAGCGCATGAAATTACTGAAAAACTATTTAATATCTTAAACCCCCGTATCGTTAAGACTCTAGGAGATGGGGATTGTGGATTATATGCAGTTACGCATGCTATTTGTGACTTCTGCAATCAAGGCGAAGATAACGAAACTGCAAAGCCTGGGGATGCAGATCTTCGAAATACCTATGCGCAGTTTAAAGCAAGACTCGAAGCTTTAGTGCTACCCGTTTATCGAAGAGCAAAAAATAACCAAGATATTACCGTTGCAGAGTTTATTGATGCTTTTAGAAAAGCAGATCCCAAAGTGCGGGAAACCGAATTTTCACCTTTGTTTCGTGGCGTTCTTTCCGATAAAGTTGCTTTATTAGCACCACAAGATTTTGAAAATTTTAAATTGTCGCTAGAAGATGACAGACGACATAACAGTAAAGAAGTCTATCTTGCGACTCTTAAGAAAGCCGGTAATCATTATAATGCGAATGAATTGGAGCTTTTATTAAAAGAATTAGGCTTAAAAGGTCGCCTATATTCGGTAACTTCCCAAAATAAGGGTCAGTACTACGATATTGGAGAGACTAATAATGCTATCTCTCAGATAAAATTGGTACATAAGAATGGACATTGGGAATGGGTAGCAAGAAATAGTCATGATGCGAAAATACATAATGATAAACACGATGCTGCTAAAGCCAAAGCATCGAGTGAAAGCACCACTTTTGCTACATTACCAGAACCTATGCAAAATATCATGAAGCAATTAAACATTACTGAAGACAGCGGTTTTGGTAAAATCATTGCAATGATTTTTAATTTTCTAATGATGTTGATGGGGGCGGGTAAAACAGTTTCTAAACTCTTTAATCCTGATCAACCCTTGGATGAAGAAGAATTAAGGGTACCTGGTGCTAAAGGCATGTCAACGGCCATTGCGGCCTTGGGCGAGAAGGGTACAGGCTTGAATCAGGCTTTAAGACAAGCTGCCGTGTCACCTGAAAAAGACAAGGCGCTGAAAGCCGTATTTGATGATACACTTAAGCGTTTGATGGCCAATAAACAATATCATAATGCAGATGCCCTGTTAAAATCGCAGGAAACCTTGGTAATAGATGCATTAAAACAACAGATTGACGCACCCGTACAAGCTGCTGCAGGGATTTACAATCAAGCAGTGAATAGCTTATCGCATGACAGCGTAGATCCTCACATGTCCGAAGCATTGAGATGTGAAAGTTTCAGCACCAGATTAGCAATGTTGGAAGAATGCTATACCGTACATCAAGAAGTCAGCAAATTAGATGCTGCCCAAGCAGCCATAAGTAGCAAAGAAAGATCAAGCGCAGACATTCTCGAGGATGCCTGTCTTGATGCCAAAGAAAAAATTGATGATGTGAAAAGCTTGGATGAAGATATCAGAACCTCAACAGAAGCGAGGTCGGCGCCTAACCTACAGGCACAAGAAAGAAATGCAAAGAAGGATAACTTAGTGCGCTTAAACGATGAAAGAGAAAAACGAATACAAGCCAGAACAAAAGCGCTGGGTAAGGTGAATCTCGCAACAGAGGCCCGTATTGCAGCTGCCAAAGCCGCCGCAGATGCAGCAAAAGAAAATGCAAGATCCAAGACTCAGAAAATTGAGACAAGCGGGCAAAAAATGCTTGATTTGTGTTTTGGATATGCAGCTATGCGTGCAAAAGAAAAGAAACCGGAAGTAACAGCTGCTCCAGGTCTTGATGTTTCGCATGTGCATAGAACAGCCTTAAAGGCGCATTAAAGTTTTGTAAATATCATGACAGAGGAAAAAGACGAGCATTCCCCTGGTCTTAAAAACAAATGAATAGATAACAATACGGAGTTAATATATGGCAAGCATAAAAGAAGGCATTATAGCAGAAAAATGCAATATTCAGGAACACGAGCAAGCAAAGCATGAAATCGCGCTTGAACTTGAGAGTTCGTTGCGATACTTAAACAAATGTATGTGGGAAAGCGATCAAGCTGAAATGTTGTTATTTTCCGCTGAGCAAGATTATCGAATGGTAGGTACAGCAGTAGCATTACGCGAAGCATGCAAGAACAGAGCAAAACAAGTTCTTGACTTGGCTAAAGCGGAGGAAGAAAGAGCAAACCTAGCGCTGAAACAAGTACAAACTAATATTCCTCCGGAAGAGATGTTGCATCTTACACAGGTTCTAGATGATGCAGTTGCAGCGAGGGCAAAGGCAGAATATAAACTGCAGCAGGCAAAAGAAAAACGGACTGAAGTTATTAATGAAGAAATTGAGAAACTGAACATTTTCATTGCTGCAAATGAGAATCTTAAGCGCATATTGCCAATATATAGGCTGGCGCAGACAAAGCATAAATTGCTTCTGCAGTCGTGCATCACTGTTGATGAAAAATTAGAATGCCTACGTGCATCTGTCGGAAAGAAATGGGAAAGCCTACGTACTATTGCATATGAAGTTAAGATTCAGAAAGATGACGAGGTACAGAAACCACGATCTTATGAACTCGAAATGGCAGGTGCAGCAATGTTGACCATGGCAGAACTTGCCATGGAAAAACCCAACGCTGATGAGGATCGAGCCTCTTCGGTTTTAAAAACAATTAAATCAATTAACAATAGGAGTTAATATATGGCAAGCACACAAGCAGGTATTATAGTAAAAATGAGAGAGATTGGGATTATAAAAAGCTCTCAAATGATTCAGAGAATCACAAGCGCTAGAGATTATGTCGCAGGTAATCTTAAAGATTCATCACGGCGCTTAAATGCGCATATGTTGGTAGCAAATCAAGCTGAAATATCTTTAAAATTAGCTGAGCAAGATTATCAGAGGTTGCTGGAAGCCCAGAAAGAACGAAAGGTACTCCGGGACAGTGCAGATAAGGTTTATAGATTGGCTGTAAAGGGAGCAAAAAAAGCGAGAAGAGCATTGATAAATGCACTTACTGTAGACGATATTCCTGAAGATGCAATCCCAAGCTTTATACACGCTGTAACTGATGCAAATAATGTACTGATTGAGGTGACAACAAAACAGGTTAAAGCAGAAACAGATCTGGCCCGTGCTACAGCTTCAGCCTTAAAGCAACAAAAGGTTGTGAATAGTAAAGAAATGCATCTTAAGCTCACATTGGATACATATATTGAAGAGGACAAAAAGCATTGCCGACTTGAGCGGTCTTTAAAGTTGCTTGAAGCAAAATTACAAAGAGAACTTAAACCCTTTGAAAAAAAATTAGAAAGGCTATATACATTTGCATGTGAAGCTAAGCCCCAGCAAGAGGTAGTAGGCGCGGCAATATTGACCATGGCAGAGCTTGCCATGCAAAAACGTGTCGTTCACCGGAATGAATCAGGTCGGGTTCAGGACAAAGTCTCTGAAACAGAGATCTTTTCAAGACAAGCGCCCTGATATTTGAGTGTAGTTACAACCATTGTCATGCCAGACTGCCGTGGCATGACAAACAATGATTATGATTTAGCTTGTTGACATACTTAAATTTTTGTGTTCTAATAGATTTTAGATAAATATGGGGAGGGATATGCTCTATGGCATTTAAAAAATTAGAAGGCAATTTATTTGAACAATTAAAGCCTCTTGCTGCTAAAACAACAGGGGATGGTGCCTGTGGTCTATATGCAGTTACCCATGCCATAGCCGATTTATGCGCCCAAGGTGAAGAGAATGCTAAAAAGAAACCTGGAGATGCAGGCGTTGCGCTAAGATATCCTAGGTTACGTGATCGCCTAGCAAAGACCATTCTGCTTGATTATCAAAAAACACACCCAGGTGCAACACTCGATAATTTTATTCATGCTTTTATTAATGCAACGCCACTCGTAAGAGAAGCTGAATTTTCTCCTTATTTTCGTGAATTGTTTTATAGACATGTCGCAGAGTTAGATGCGGAGGGTTATAAAGCATTACAAAGTGATGCTAAAACAGCAGTCACAAAAGATCGTTACCTTAAACATTTAAGAAATAATCCCGGCTATTGGTTCCATGATGGAGAGCTAGAGCGTATTTTACATGAATTAGGTGTCAATGCAGGCATCCATGTCATCGTAAATAATGAAGTAAAAAAACAAGCATCTTGCTTTAGTGGAAAACATCCCTTTGCAGGTGAAGTTGGGCTTATCCATATGGGTGCACATTGGGAATGGATTGCAAAGTCAAAAGAGAGAGCAGATGCGCATAATATGCGACATTCTGGAAGATTGTATTTTGGAGGCACTGTTGCGGCCCCTGCCAGTTATGGGACTGGCACTGGCGCTTCTTCCTCAACAATTGATGCAACCTCAAGTTTTTTTGGCACAGGCGATTTTACCAAATTGCCTCCTAAATTCTTAGAGATACTGAATAATTTTGGTTTTACGG
>CAZCHZ010000013.1:0-14043 GCA_964498615.1 uncultured Legionellaceae bacterium
GTCAAAGTAGGGGATGTTGTCAAAGTAGATCAACCTTTGGTTTCGATGGAAACGGCGAAAGCCTTAGTAGAAGTGCCCTCGCCCGTTGCTGGAAAGATTGTGAAACTTTTTGGACAACCCAAAGATATTATAAAAACCGGATCTGCACTTGTTGAATTTGAAAGTGCAAGTGATGAAGCTTCTGTTACGGTCGCAGGAAAATTAGAAGCCACAGATTTTATTATTGATGAACCCACCCTGATTCGTTCAAAAACAAGTCGATCACAAGACAAGCAAGAGAGCGCAATCAAGCACAATCAGGATAGCGCCTATGAATCATTGACAGGCACAAGACGCGTCATGGCCCAAATGATGGAAAAATCGCATCAAGAAGTGGTGCCGGTGTCTGTGATGGAAGATGCGATCTTATCTATAGACACTATGAAAAAAGATATTACCGTGCTGTTAATGCAAGCCATGATTAAGGCCATTGCCAAAGAACCGAGCGTAAATGCTTGGTATGATGGTAAAGGATTTAAAAGACGTTTATTAACTGAGGTGAATTTAGGGATTGCGATGGATACCCCAGAGGGTTTGTTTGTGCCAGTGATACATCATGCACAAAACCTAAATGACGTAGAACTTCGCAAACGTTTAAATGAATTAAAAGCAATGGTCCTCGATCGCAGCATCTCACAAAAAGATCTACAAGGCGCAACGATTATCTTATCCAATTTTGGTAAATTTGCAGGACGTTATGCAAATCCTGTGGTGGTGCCGCCGATGGTGGCCATTTTGGGTGCAGGTAAATTACGAGAAGAAGTTGTGAATATTCAAGGCAAGCCCGAAATCCGACCTGTATTACCCTTGGCGATGACAGTCGATCATCGTGCAGTGACGGGGGGCGAAGTAACCA
The DNA here is from genome assembly GCA_964498615.1 of uncultured Legionellaceae bacterium. Classification (GTDB taxonomy): domain Bacteria; phylum Pseudomonadota; class Gammaproteobacteria; order UBA6186; family Azoamicaceae; genus CAWARU01. The sequence continues at coordinate 896 of CAZCHZ010000013.1, forward strand.
GGTTTTTAGGTCTTGTGATTGAATCCCTAGAAAAAGCTTAAATCAGATCTTGATTATTTTTATTTGTTTTTTCCTCTTACTCATAGTGGATAATTTTCTAATATAAATATTCGCCGTAGTATTTTCTCTGTATCAAGTGATCTAACGAAAACCGACCATGTCCATAAAAAAGAATCACTGCGATCAATGAACCCCATAAAACATGATCTTTTAATGCGCAAGCATATTCCGGAGTTAAAAGCAGGGGATAAGAGACCACGCTAAAGATATTAAAAATAAATAATCCAAGGGCAGGTAATCTTGCACCGATCCCTATTAACATGAAGATAGGCAGTAAGATTTCAGCTGCAGTACCAATATAGGCTGCAAGTGCAGGGGGTAATAAAAAAACTTTAAATTCATGTTCAAATAAATATACAGTCGAGCTCCAAGAGGTAATTTTAAGCCAACCGGACCAAACAAATACTTTGGCGATATACAGCCGGATAAGAAGTGAAAAGAGAGAAGCGCACCAATCTAGCGCCTCAGTCAGCTTATTAGAGATATTGAGCAGGACACCATCGTTTTTCATTTTCTTTATATAGCATTCAATGCATGCTTTTTCCATTTTAAGGTTTTTAACTAAATATTAATGGTCCTACATTTGCATTGCTATTATCAAAGCTGCTATTATTTAATGGTCCTACTTTTGCGAGTTATATGGTTATGAAGGTAAAATACGAAAACAGTTTAAAATTCAAAATGTTAGAACGCATGCAAGCAATGCCTGTGAATGTCTTCTTGCGTCGGGACTTTAAGGATTTAGGAGAGTATCGACAGCTTAGCCGTGCTTTCCGTGCTTTGATTTCTGAACAAAAACTTGTCAGAATTGGTACAGGTGTATATGCTAGGGCGCGGTTATCCGACTTGTCAGGCGAATCTATACCAATTGCCTCTTTTGTAGCCCTATCGCGTGAGGTTTTAGATCGTTTGCAAGTTAAATGGCAACCTAGCAAAGCGGAGCTGGATTATAATGCTGGCAGATCGACTCAGGTGCCTGTCCGCCGTAGTGTGATAATTAACGGTCGATTTAATCGGAAGATTGCATGGAAGGGGAGACGTCTTGAATATAAATTGCAAAGAGCAGGTAGTAATTAATCGTGATGCGATAGAAGAAGCAAGCGCAAAAACAGATATTGATGAATCTATTCTTGAAAAAGACTTTTATGTTACCTATGTTATTCAAGCTGTTGCTGATCTAAAAATCGAGGATATAAACTTAGTATTTGCTGGAGGCACTTGTCTTTCTAAAGCGCATCGTTTAACAAATCGTATGTCAGAGGACGTTGATTTTAAGCTGATTTTAAAACACTCTGCTATTTCGTTTGGTACTTCCGCATTACGTAAACGATTTAGTTTAATTAGGCACACCTTGCAAGATTCTCTCAATTCAAAGGGTTTCTGTATAGAAGATGCTCATATCCGAGCCCGTGATAACGGAAGTTATACCCGCATGGAAATTGTATATCCCTCATCTTTTGGGCTCAGTGCTGCATTAAGACCGCACGTTTTATTAGAATTGACTAAAACCAAATTACAACAACCCGATGTATTATTACCAGTATCCTCGATTTTATATGATGCCTTAGGTAGTCGTTTTCCGGGGAAACCAATACAAGTAGCATGTGTTTCAGAAATAGAAACGGCGGCAGAAAAATGGGTTGCTCTTACCCGTCGAGTCGCAGCAATAGAACGAGGATATAACGGGATAGATGAGACTTTGGTACGGCATTTATATGATTTGTACATGATTGATTCAAAACGAACCTTAGAGGATACATTTCAAATGCTCGTTCATAATGTGATCCGAGCTGATCAAACAAAATTTAAAAGACACATTGAATATGCAGATGATCCTTTTAAGGAAATAGAATTTTCATTGAAAATTTTGCAAGAGAAAGAAATTTGGAAAAGTTATTATAGCGATTTCATATTTGACATGGTGTTTGACAAAGCTACTTTGCCGAGTTACAGAGATGCTATGCAAACAATTACTAGACTCACATCCCTGGTCTTGGATACTATATCCGTATGAGCAAAGCCCTTGTGATCCAAAATCTTAAAAAGACCTATGGTTCTTCACATGTTGCCTTGAAAGGCATTAACCTAGAGGTTGAGGAAGGTGATTTTTTTGCGCTCTTAGGCCCGAACGGCGCGGGTAAATCGACGACAATTGGAATTATTGCCTCTCTTGTGAATAAAACAGCAGGTAAAGTGTGGGTCTTTGGTTATGATATCGACCGGGATTTTGATTTGGCCAAAACCTGCATTGGTTTAGTGCCTCAGGAATTTAATTTTGGTATTTTTGAACGTGTGATTGATATTATTATTAATCAAGCGGGTTACTATGGTATTCCTTATAAGAAAGCGGCAAAACGCGCTGAATATTATCTAACAAAATTGGGTCTTTGGGATAAACGTTTTCAAGCAGCAAAAACCCTTTCAGGGGGTATGAAGCGGCGTTTGATGATTGCCCGTGCATTGGTGCACGAACCTAAAATGCTCATTTTAGATGAACCCACGGCAGGCGTAGATGTTGAATTACGTCGTTCTATGTGGGCTTTTTTAAAGGAGATTAATCAAAAAGGTACCACGATTATTTTAACCACGCATTATCTGGAAGAAGCAGAAGCGCTTTGTCGACGTGTGGCTATTATTCATCATGGTAGTATTTTGGAAGATACTACTATTAAAGCATTATTATCACGCTTACATCAAGAAACCATTGTGCTTGATTTAAAATCACCGCATTTAACCTTGCCAAAAATTCCAGAGTGTAAGTTACATTTTATTGACGAAACTACACTTGAAGTGACTTTTCCTAAAACTTTATATATTAACGATATATTTGCAGTGCTAACGAAAGAAGGTATGGAAGTTGTCAGTATGCGTAATAAAGTCAATCGTCTGGAAGAATTTTTTTTAGGAATGCTGTAAGAGGGGGATGAGTATCGCATGAGACGTTGGAAAGAAAATAGCATTGGTCTTTATACATTGGTTTCGCGAGAAGTGTCACGTTTTCTTAGAATTTGGACCCAAACTTTACTACCTTCCATTGTGAGCATTGCCCTTTATTTTGTCATTTTCGGTAATTTAATTGGTCCTCGCATTGGTATTATGGATGGTGTGAAATATATTGATTATATTGTGCCTGGACTTATCATGATGTCTGTGATTACCAATGCTTATAGCAATGTGGTGGCCTCATTTTTTAGTGTAAAATTTCAAAAAAATATCGAAGAAATGTTAGTGTCTCCTTTACCCATGACGATTATTTTATGGGGATTTGTTTTGGGCGGCGTAGTGCGTGGCATGGCTGTTGGCATTTTAGTAACCTTGTTGTCGCTATGTTTTACACAAGTGCATATTGCTCATCTTGGCATCACAATATTGGTTGTTGTATTAACTGCGTTATTGTTTTCTTTAGCCGGTTTACTGAATGGCATATTTGCTAATAAGTTTGATGATATCAATATTATCCCCACTTTTGTATTAACGCCGCTGACGTATTTAGGAGGGGTGTTTTATTCTATTAGTATGTTGAGTGATTTTTGGCAAAATATTTCTTTGGTAAATCCTATTTTCTATATGGTAAATGCTTTTAGGTATGGTATGCTAGGAAGTGCTGATGTGGGGATCAGTGTATCATTAATGATGATTATAGGTTTGACATTAACAATGTATATTATCACAGTAATTGTATTGAAAAAAGGAATAGGCGTGAGGAGCTAAATGCAAAACCAAATTCGGATGAGACCTGTTAATAATAATAATCCTGATGATCGCAGGGTCTTGGTGAATGGTTTACAGGCATTCTTTGTTCGACTTGAGAGAGAGCCTTATTATCCGGAAATTGTAAAAGCTTTTAAAGAATTTTATCAATATATAAAATTGAAATCCGATTTGGATAAATTGCTAAAGGAAATCGACGAAAATACACAAGAAGAGCATGCGGTGATGGATTTATTAGCAAACTTCACAAAATTGAAGCAAAAAAACTTAAACATGCAAATACCAAGTATAAGTGATTGCATTAAAGTTCTTCATCTCAATACGATAGCTGCGCTGCTGAAAACAAATGGTGAAAAAGATGCAATATTGAAAATTTTGAGCGACCGTAAAGAGGAATATGTTAAAAAAATCACCCTGGTGGAGGAAAAGTGGAAAAAAGTACTGTTGGTCCTTGAAGAGAATAAAAAATGGTGGCCATGTTTAAAAAAAAAATTAAGCAATGCTTGGCAAAGTGTTCAAAAAGCATGGACGGGTTTTGTTAAACCTTTAAGCATTGAAATGTATGAATCTACTATTATATCTTCTTTTGCGGAAGCTGTATATTTCCTGGGAAGACCTTTAATTACGCATCTAAAGGTAAAAAAAAACAGAACAAAAAACACATGGGAATTTAAATTAAAAGCAATTGGGGCAGGGATTGGATACGTTTTCGTGTATTTTATGGAACTTTATTTTATTGTGCGCATGGTGCTAACGCAGAAAATACTTAAAAAATTGGGTTATGGTGTCGATCGCAGCAATTATATCGAGCATAGTATTAGATTAAGCATGCTAAATGCGGGTATCATATTAATCGAATCTTTTTACTTTGGTGAATTTTACTTCGCAACCATGCTGAGCGGAATGGTTGGAGGTGTGGTTTTCAGTAATGTGGTGTATTATTTTGCACCAGATTTATTGCCCATGCCAGGAGAAGAAGTAGATAAATATCAAAAATCTGGTATGAATTTTGTATCTGTCATGACTCAACTGCTGAGCGCTCATTTAGTAAAGCAGGGCATCCAAAATGGTGTAATATTTAATAAATTATATCTTCGTGAACAGATGCAAGGTTACCTGAAAGCTGTCAAAGAACAGCGTTTGGTGGATGATATAAAATCTGAAATGCCAAGTTTTTTTAAAAATCCTTCCTTGTGGTTTGATTATGAAAATCCCGCAAAACTCACTTGGTGGTTTCAGAGAAAACATGCATTATCCGCCCGTCATGAAGTGGTAACCGATTGTCAGATAAGCGAAGGCATGTTATCTTGTGCACCGGTAAGGTGCAAAGTGCTTTCAGAAGATCTCACACTCTGCACAACTGTACCGAGATTAACACGCCATAGCTGTAGAGCTTAAAGATTCTTTAAAAACATGAAGTCAATGTAGCTTTACATCACAGAACAACCATTGGGACGAGATTTTCGACCGTCATCTGATGTGATAGTAAGGTCGTCAATTTCATCAACAGGGGGTGCTGTCTCCGTAGCAGGGGTTGCTGCTGGTGAAATCTTGTTTCTTTCTTTACTTGAAAGCGCTTTTCCTATGGTATCGCTAGCGGAAGAACGACGTGAATCTGAATTAAGTATTGCTGCTGCGGAAGAAAGTGCTAAAGCTTTGGGTTGATTATCCGCTGGGGGTATTGCATTAGCATTACCTTCTCGTTGATTCGTATTCTCGTCTATGGCGGCAATATCAAAATCAATAAGTCCCTGATTTGTTGAACCTTCAACTGAGTGGCTAGGTTGTTTATGATGCCCAGTCAGAGAGCCGTCAGTATTCCTTGGACTTATGATGTCTTGGTAGTCGTCTTCTTCGTCGGGGTCGTTTTCTTGTCCATCTGGGTTATATGGGTGTAGATAAGGTGGCTTTACAAAAAGGTCAGCATGGTCATTAACCTTCCGATCAGCTGCCGGATAAGTGTGCTGATAACTCTCTTCTGGTATATCAAATGGTTTTGATTTTGCTGGCACGTTTCTATTGAGTACGTTGTTTAGCCAATCACGTACTTCTTGCGCGAGTTGCAAAACCCACTGCTCAAAAACTGCTGCAGACATAGAAGGTCGACATCTAAAAAATCTTGCACAACTACCTCTGGAATCCAGATGTTCTGCAACTTTATCACCAAAAAAATCAACAAGCCTTTCTCGGTCATTTTCAAGTAAACTATTTTTCCAAATATGTTGCGTAAGTTCCGCGTCTCTCATAATGCTTACAATCGCATAAAGATAAACTAAATCTTCTGCTTCTCCCCTGATTGTAAAAAGTGGCCGTGTTTTAACTTTCAGAAAAGTATTTGCAATAATAAGCTCTAAGAAGTGCTGAAGTTCATCTTTTTCCCAGCCGCCCTTTTTCCATATATCTTCTCTGATTTCTTGCCATTCTCTGGTTTCTTGAAGTTGGATTGCTGCTTTATTGTCTTTTCTTTCAGGTTGTGCTTCGGTTTCATTAGAGTCTCCTGTTTCATTGAGCTGTTCCTGACCTGCTATTTTTGCAGGATTTTTAGGTTTTTTAGGTTTTTTTGTAAAGTCTGTTCTTTTAAAAATCAAGCCTAAAATTTTTGCAGATTTCCATTCGCAATATTTATCGTAAAAGTATGCAGCGAGGGCTCCTAGAGCAATAGCTGCAGGAATAGATAATAGACCAAGCAAATTATTACCAGGTTGACCAGTATTACTTGGTATAATATTCAATGCAGCGCCAGAACTGCTGGGTGTCGTCCCAGTAGTTTCACTGCTAGAAGTGGCGGCAGTAGCAGCGCTAGGTGAGGTGGGGGCGAGTGCGCTGCTGCTCGGAACAACTGCAGGACTACTGCTTGGGCTCAAGGGAGTAGAAGAACTGCTAGGAACGATGGGGATTGAAGAGCTACTGGGTTTAGGAGCACTACTGCTTGAGACAATGGCTGCAGGACTACTTGTAGGGCTACTGCTTGGGCTCAAGGGCGCAGAAGAACTGCTAGGAATGACGGGGATTGAAGAGCTACTGGGTTTAGGAACACTGCTGCTCGGTGCAATGGCTGCAGGAGAACTACTACTTGGGATCAAGGGAGCAGAAGAGCTGCTGGGATTAACAGGAACGCTGCTACTCGGAGCAATGGCTGCAGGAGAACTACTGCTTGGTAAGGAAGCAGAAGAACTGCTAAAAGGTGCAGCGCTGCTTGAGGGCAGTACACTGCTGCTAACAAACATCGAACCGGCACTAGATGAAGGATCACTGATGGCAAACCTTAAAGGGATAGGATCGCTGATGAGATTATTCACGGGATCGAAAATGGTAACAGACACTGCGGGTGCTAAATCGCTGAGTGGGATGAAAGTAATGCTACTAGTACCTGGTCTCATCTCTCCCAAATTGCAGCTTGCGATAGCGCTAGGATTTGCCCCATTGCAAAATTTGGAATTTGGATCATTTGAGAAGTAGATAATGGTACTGTCAGGCATGCGATCGAGGCCGAGTTCTATTGGGCCGATATTATCGGTTGTGACAGGAAATGCTTGCCCTATGGATCTAAACCACACAGTGTTATTGGCTAAATAAGGAGGAAGCAGAGAGAAATGGACATCACAAGGAACGGGTTGAGTACGGGCTGCAAATCTTCTAGGGCTTGCTGCAGCAATACTACAGGTGGGGGCTATTCTGCTTATACCTGTAGTAAATAATACTTGATTGTTCTGTCGCCAACCTAAAGCAAACTCTGTGATTGGCGTGCGAGGAGCTCTTGCGAGCGAGTAATAGGCATCACCTGACATTTGTACATTGAATGTAATGTTGGGGTCGGCTTTACCTGCTACGGTTGCACTAATGAATTTGACAGGTACTGTGCTGTTTTGTTTAACGATAACGGTAACATTAGTAATAACGGGAGTAGCATCGTCGAAGAATACCTCAACAATATCAGTGCCGCCTAAGGCAACATCGCCTGTTAACAAATCGTTATCAAAATCACCAATTGCCACATCAAGACCGGACATTCTATTAGCTACAGCGCTAGCATTATATCTTGAGACACCATTTTTACCGACAGAGTCAGGTAAATCCAAGACAGGTGTTTGACATAGTGTTGAGACATCATAGCCTCCCCCTACACGGGATAAACCATAGGCATCTCTAAAAGGACTGGTGAGAAATAACCCAGTGCCGTTATTATTACCACGGTTTACAAAAGCCAAGGCATATCCTGAGAGTTCATTTGCTGCGCCGCCCATGAAACAACCGTTACTGCCATCGATAAGACTTATATTAAAGGTGCTACCCATACCAGGAGTAAGGTACACAACCGTGGTAATCCCAGCTTGAGGTCTAGTTTTAAAAGTAGCAAAAGGTGCATTTCCCACCATGGTAAATTTATTATTTACAATACCAAACTCTACGCCAAAATAGCCAAATTGCCATTCTGTCGAGTTAGAAACGATAATACAACCACGTGTTTCATTTCTACCAATAAAATCTGTAATATTAATGCCCGTATTACCTACGAGATCGGGGTTTGCCCAAAGAATATAGACTGCGCCCTCTGTGCTATTTGTGCCTGGTTTGTTACTAAACCAAGGTGCGCTAAAGGCAACTCCCGCACGATCTGTTTTAGGGTTGACAAATGTTCTTACCTGATAGCCAAAGCGTGAACCTTGAACGCCATAGATCTCTAGCACTTCTGTTGTGCTCATTTTATTTATTGGCGCGCGAAGAAGGGGAGGATTCCAAACTATATAACATGTAGCGATGTTAAAACTACAAAAAACGTCTTGTTTACTTGTACGAATACCATTCATACCTCTCGCTCTTCGTGTGGGGTATGCGAAGTGATCTCCTTTATTTATTCCCGTGGTATTGTAGACAATGGGGGGTTGCAGCTTGCCGAGGTTAACGTTTCCACGCATACTAAGGCCTCTGGGTATGTCAAATCCTTGGCCGCGAAAACCATCGGTAGCGTATGCACCCATGACCAAGTCACCAGTCTCTGGATCACAATCGAAATCATTACTGAGGTTGCAGTCGTTGACGCTCCCGTCAAAGTCAATGGCACTCAGGCTAGAACGCGTTTGGGATGGACTATTTCCTATCCCACCTAGTATCACAGAAACTCTTCCGTTACGTATTGGAGCATTGTATTGCGGCACTCCTACCATAAGAATAGTGGCGTTATTCCAGGTAACATTGCAAGATCGTATTTTGTACCCAGTTCCATCATTGGGTGTACCTGTAATTTGAGCATAACTAGGACCCATGGAAACTGGATTATTATCAGACGGTAGTTGATTTATAGGTGTACTCATTTCGTTCTCCTTAACAAAGACCGTATAAGGTCAATTAACATTTTCAATATTTACCAGTGCAACACTGTATTATTCCTGGTATTTCTTAAAAAATCAATAATGTCGTAATAAAAATAAGATTATTACAGCAGTATTTAGTTGTTCGTCCAGGAAAAATGAAAATAGCAGAATTAATTGAAAAATTAAAATAAATAGTATAATATTGCGAACAGTTAGTCAGTGTAATGTCAATCGTTAATAGTGTTTCAAGTTCAAAGGAGATCATATGAGTACGACCATTTCAGAGATTGCCAATAAATCCAAGGGTGAAATTAAGCTACTCCACATGTATATAAAAAATAGTCTATTTGAGGCGGCTTCTTTAACGCGTGCTTTGCTAGAGAATCCTTCGCCGCCTGCTTTGGATATTCAAGTCTTTGCAAATCATTTTGCGCAAGATAAAGAGATGCATGAAGCGGTGTTGACCTTGCAGGTCACAGCCAAACAAAATGCTAGTTTGCTATGGCGAGTGCAATTGCAAAAAGCAGGACTTTATACCTTACAAGGCTTTACGGAAGAACAACAAAAACATGTTCTGAGTGGTTTTTGTATGGATCAGCTTTATCCGCATGCAGCGGCTGCTGTGACTCAGCTTGTTTCCCAATGTGGTTTTCAAACTATCTATCTTCAGCCCATGAGTTTTGAGCAGCTATATAAAGAACAGCAACTCCAAAATCAAAAAACAGAAGCTGCGACTGTCTAATAAGGTTATTTTATTTATTTCAAGGAGCGAGTGTCACTCGCTTCCATCTATAATAATATATTTATCTTTTTATATGAATTTTCTGCACGGTGCTTTTGTTGAGTCCTGGTTCCTGTCCTTCATCTGAGAATTGCATTTCATCATCTGGTTCAGATCCAGAACCAGAGTCGGATGAAAACGCTTTATGTTCCTTTTCTCCGGTTGCTTGCATTTCAATATCATCGTCTGTTGATGCATAAGAAGAAGATGATTTTGCTGATCGTAATTTAGCTTTAGAATTCGAACCTGCACCTTTTCGTATGAATTGCATATCTTCTTCATCTAAGTTTAGTTGATCAAGTAATATTTGGACGTCTGGAAATTTGTGTCCCTCAGCTAGTTTAGCTTGTATGAATCTTCGAATATCTCTTGATTTTGGAAATCCCTCTGGGAAAGATTGTTCTGCCTCTAGTAGCATGTGTATCAACTGTTGCTTTGGCGTATCTCGTAATTTTTGAAATTTTGTATTGCTGCTTTTAGGCATTTGCAGATTATTTGCTTGATCTTGAATAATGTTATCAGCAATCGCTGTACTATAGGCTAACAATCTCGCGGGTGACATTGAAGGTTTGCCACAACCAAACATTCCAAACCAGCTCTGTGAGGCATAATATACTATACAATCAACAATTTTCTGGATTAGCTTGTTTCTTTGAGTTTCTGATTTGAGTACTTTAGTGAAATAATCTGGTGTAATTTCACAATAGTCAATAATGTTCATAATTCTATTAAAATACTCGACATTAGCTGCACGATCCCTGACTCTTAAACATTGTTTAGTATCAACAACGTCAAAGAGTTCAGTAATTATTGGGGTAAACAACTGGGTACTGAATAAATCAGGGTCCCAGTTTTTATGGGTTACTTCTGTTAGATTAATTTTTAATATTCTAGCAGATTCTTTTTGAGTAGCAGCACTTTTATATCGTACATAGCATGGGAGGCCTACGGTAAAGATAGCGCCTATGGGTGCTGTTATTAAAGAGATCCCCCAGGCGGGTAATCCAGCAGCGGCACCACCTGCAGGGCCTGCAATTGCCGAAGAGCTAAACAGAAATGCTGGTGCAGAGCTGCTGCTGAGTGCTAATCTCATGAGCACTGGCACAAAATCAGAACAGCCGTATGGGGTACAAGCTTGTATAAGAAGACCAAAATTAGGGAAAAGCTGTCCAGCGGGCGCTGGCAAACAAGCGTCCATTCTTCCCAATATAAGATCACTTTGTGGACATTCAGGAACAGGTACGAGAGGAGTTAAGCCATTTGCAACATGGCTGTTTGTTCCGTTAAATTTAAGTATGATATTAGGATCAGGCACAAGTAAATCACGTGCTCGAATATTAGTAATGCCATTTCCTATTGGGTTAGAAAGAAGAGTGGTACAGACATCGGTGACACGAAAGGTCACGTAAGGGGTCTCGGGAAACACGGGTCTAGTGCCGATGATAGCCTCTAAAAGGGTAGGCTCGCTGATGAGATTATTCACGGGATCGTAAACGGTAGCAATGATTGTAGGAGATTGGCTGAATGGAGTGAAATTAATGCTGCTATTGTCTGGCCTCATCTCTCCTACGAAGCAACTTGAAATGGCGGTAGTATCTGTGCCTCTGCAAAATTTGAAACTCGGATTATTTGAGAAGGAGATAATGGCACTGTCAGGCATAGCATCGAGGCCAAGTTCTATCGGACCAATATTATTGGTTGTAACAGGGAATGATTGTCCTATGAATCCAAAAACAGTTTTATTGACAAAATAGGGCGAAGCAAGGGAGAAATGGACATCACAAAGAACGGGTTGTGCATTGGCTGCAAATTTTCTTGGGCTTGCTGCAGCGATGCTACAGTTGGGGGCTGTTCTGCTTGCACCCGCTGTCACTGATACTTGATTGTTCTGTCGCCAACCTAAAGCAAACTCTGTGATTGGCGTGCGAGGAGCTCTTGCGAGCGAGTAATAGGCATCACCTGACATTTGTACATTGAATGTAATGTTGGGGTCGGCTTTACCTGCTACGGTTGCACTAATGAATTTGACAGGTACTGTGCTGTTTTGTTTAACGATAACGGTAACATTAGTAATAACGGGAGTAGCATCGTCGAAGAATACCTCAACAATATCAGTGCCGCCTAAGGCAACATCGCCTGTTAACAAATCGTTATCAAAATCACCAATTGCCACATCAAGACCGGACATTCTATTAGCTACAGCGCTAGCATTATATCTTGAGACACCATTTTTACCGACAGAGTCAGGTAAATCCAAGACAGGTGTTTGACATAGTGTTGAGACATCATAGCCTCCCCCTACACGGGATAAACCATAGGCATCTCTAAAAGGACTGGTGAGAAATAACCCAGTGCCGTTATTATTACCACGGTTTACAAAAGCCAAGGCATATCCTGAGAGTTCATTTGCTGCGCCGCCCATGGTGCAACTGTTAGTGTTGTTAATTAAGGCACTGCTCATCCCTGGATAGACCCGCATAAATGTGGTTATTCCAGCTTGAGGTCTATTTTTAAAAGAGGCAAAAGGTGCATTTGCCGCTATGAAAAATTCATTATTAACAACGAGAGGCTCTATGCCAAAATAACCTAATTGACCACCTGGCAATATTCCAGTGATAGAAAATCCACGACTACTATTTGCCTTGAGGAAGTCTGTAATATTGATGCTAACTGGTCCATTGAGTTCAGGATTGCCATAGAGCACATGAAACGCGCCTTCTTGGCTTCCTGATGTTATGCTTGTTGAAGGCGCACTAAATATAATGGCTGAACGACCATCACCTGTATTATTTACGGTTCTAACTTGATAACCAAATAATGTGCCGGGTTTGTCATAGATTGTTAGCTTATAGGTACTATTTACTTTGTCTAATGGTATTTTTCCCTCAATTTCAAGATATTTAGGCCAGAAAATATAGCAGGTAGATATTCCAAAGCTGCAAGAAACTCTTTGTGCTGTTGCAGTGCCATCCATGCGATAAGCTATTCTTGTGGCGTATGCAAAATTCTGTGAGGGACCAAAGCCAGTGGTGTTAAAAGCAGTGGGCGGAAGCGCAGTGGCAATGTTGACATTACCTCGCATACTAAGGCCTCTGGGTATGTAATGTCCTCGGCCGCGAAAACCATTGGCAGCGTATTCACCAATGACTATGTCACCATTCTCTGGATTACAATGGGTATCACCACCGAAACCGCCGTCCCTAACACTCCCGCCAAATATAGTGGCACTCAGGCGGGAGAGATTTTGGCTTGGATAATTTCCTATCCCTTCGAAAATGACAGCC
>CAZCHZ010000014.1:0-13577 GCA_964498615.1 uncultured Legionellaceae bacterium
CCTCAGCTTGTCTTTCGAATTCTTCTATTACCATGCCAAATTCTAATGCCTCATCTAGGGTCATTTCCTTTGGTTCCGATGGTGTTGTTGCCATATGATTTATCTCCAAAAAAGGCTCGCATAACTGTCTTTCAAAACATTAGGCAAGTATCGGTGATGAAAGTTCCGAGGTGTAGATACAAGGAAAAGCTTGTCGAGCAGCTTTCCAGTGGGTACAATGCAGGTGACAAGACAAAAAATGAGGCAATATCACGATGATGACTGCTTTTATCCATGGTATTATTTTGGCCTTTGGTCTCATTATCCCTTTAGGGGTACAAAACGTATTTATATTTAACCAAGGGGCCACTCAAAAACGTTTAGTGTGCGCATTACCCAGTGTTTTCACAGCCTTTGTTTGCGATGCATTATTAATTACCTTGGCTGTGCTAGGCGTTTCTTTACTTGTATTGCAAATCGCTTGGCTTAAATTACTATTATTTATTGTTGGGTTCTTTTTTCTTGTATATATGGGTTTTGTCACTTGGAAAAGCAATTCTGCTTCTGAACAAAAAGAATATGAAGCGTTTTCATTTAAACGTCAGATCTATTTTGCAGCCTCTGTTTCTCTGTTAAACCCACATGCAATTTTAGATACCATAGGTGTCATCGGCACCAGTTCCTTGACATATTATGGTCATCATAAATGGCTTTTTAGCATCGGATGTATTGCCGTATCTCTTATTTGGTTTTTTGGATTAGCCATCATGGGCAATGTAACTCAAAAACTGGATAAAAGTGGGTTCTGGTTAAACACCGTCAATAAAATATCTGCTGTGATCATTTGGAGTTTAAGTCTATATTTGCTCTGGCAAGTAGTATTAATGCTTCAAAGTTAAATTGCTCAAACAGAGCCCTAAGACCTGGGTCCACGCTTTTGCGGGAATCACAATATGTCAGCGTCTGACCCATTAAAAACTTCTTTTATGGTGCGACTATTTAAAACCCGCAAACTCCAAGCTAACAAAGTTGTGGGTGATGCAGTCAGAATTTTTCTAGCATAGGACACTGGCACCATTTCTATCTTAAATTTACTTTTGAGTAATTCTAGTAATAACATGCTTTCACCTTCCTGAAATCCTTGTAATCGACCTTGTACTTTGCCTTTTTCTATGCCCTGTTCTATGCCTTGTTGCAACCATTCTTTTTCAATATGCGTCATGTAACTCACTTTCAACTCCTTTTCAAGATTTTTTACTTGATATTGATATTCTAACTTAAGATCTGGCGGTAATACTATGACCTCCGCCAAAAATCTTAGCACATCCAGCACTTCTGATTTAGGCAAACCAAGTGAATATAACGACTTTGTCAATTCAAATTTAGTAGCCAATCTTGTTTTTCCTGTTCCAGCAGTTTCTATGGCTGCTAATTGCGCTAAAATCACGAATGCAAATGGATTTTGGCTCTGTTCAAGATCCGTTTTGCGTTCCTTGAAATCTAAAATCTTTAAAATTGGGTACTCCAATCGCAAATGAGTGCCCCAAAATGTCGTTTCATAAACATTGGGACGCCACTTTTTATCGCCATCAATTAATATAGCTAGCGTAGCTATATCCTTTTTATGAACATCAAAGATTTTATATCGATAAATGTAAATTCTTTCTGGAAAATCCTGTCTCCCACCTCCTTCAACTTCAAGATGAATTAAAGCCCATACCCCAGTACCGTCTTTAAGCCAAATTTCAATTAACTTATCTGCCGATCTTTTGTTAATTTCTCCCTTATTTAAAACAGCGTGGAACTCCTGCTCTAAAAACCTGTACCCTCTTGACCAATCTATTTTATCAAATATTTGCGGCCAGCAAAGCAATACAAAATCTTTAAAGTACTTTCTTAAGATCTCCTTCCATGCACCATCTAGATCTGCTCGCGTCTTCGTTCTAACATTCTCTACAACCTCCATAATGCCAATCTCCTTTTTAATAAAACCGGCACTATAAAGGAGAATAATTTAAAAAGCCATATGAATTTTTTAATTATTTTTCTGGATCCCCGCGTTCTCTGGCTTCGCCCGAGCATGTCGCGGGGATGACAGTATGTCAGCGTCAGGAGTGTAAGGAAATTAATTTAATCCAACTTTCAATAAATTTGCACTTGCCAGTTCGGTTCTAAGTTTGTTTTTTAAATCCAGACTTTGGAAAAATACTGTTAGGAGAGGCTGCATACGCTCTAGCTTTTGTTGCCAAAATACCTCTCTTAGTTGAGAAACGCGCTCTGGATTATCCTTTATCAGCTGCAGAGCATCCTTTCCTGCTTGATTTGCCTTATCAATTCGAGCACCGGCACCTATCAATAAGGCTGCGGCTTCCCACTGTTTATTCTGACAAGCATAATGCAGAGCAGTGTTTCCTCTAGCATCTAAAGGTGCCAGGTATACCAGGCTTTGCTCTGATTTTAATAATGCCAATATCTTATTAAGATCTCCTTTACTGGCAGCTATGCATAAGCTATTGGCCATCTTATCTAAAGGCTGGGTGCGAGGATCTTCTTTCATCATTTTGATGTGATCCGGAATTTGGCTTCTGATAAATTCATCAAATAGTTTAGGATCTTCATCATATGCTTCAATGGCACGGTAGTAACCATCTTTCAGCGCACCCTCATATTGAATAGCAGGATAGCCATAATTCATCAACATGATGTTTGCCATCAAACGAATCGTCCTACCATTTGCATTACCAAAACCATGGATGTTATGCGCACATTCTGCATGAAAAACATTGGCTATTTCAATAGGGTCTCTTCTATCCTGTATCATTTTAATAATGCGCGCTGCCATATCATCCATTAATTGAGGAATGGTTTCAGGAGATGGGAACACCTTAAGCACTTGTTGACTTGCCGCTATTTCATCTTTCGTAAATAGCCCAGGTAAAGCTTGTCGCTTCGCATAATTGATAAGACCTATTGGCAGAAGGTGCTTATTTTGTTCTTTACTAAAAAAGTCTTTTCTCCATTCAACAATTGTTTTTCCATTAAAATGTTTACGCAACCAATCCTGATAGGAACATCTCGTACGCTCGACATAGCTCTCAATTACTATTCTCATATTTTCGTCAAGCTTTTCCAATTTTATTCCATTAAATGGAAAACATTTTACACACCATTTTATAAAGTTAGCAGCACTTGCATAGGGGTCAAACACGGGACCATCGGAAATGCCCTTAAAAATCAATAAAGAAGCGACATCATGAGGACATTCCATGTTAAAAGTTGCATTAATAGTAGATACAGGAATTTGTCTAGTCGCATAAGCTTCCAGGGTTCTAAAACCACTTTGGCTTATTCCTGTCGTAACACTGAAAGGATGACTATAAAGTGTATTGCCTAAAATTTCATTTAATTTTTCAAGATCTGCAATAAGACTCTCTTTTGTCCAGGTTTGAATAGGACGATTTAAAATATGTGCTTCAGCATAGTGCAATGCGGCCATATAATTTTTCTTTTGGGCATCTGTATATTCCTGAAGCGTTGCGGAGGGTAAATTCGCGCTCGTTAAACTGGGTTTTTCCACTGTCGGATTATTTAGAATATAGCTTGGGAATTTCATCATCTACTCCAATAGAGTATTTATTTTCAGTGATTATACCAGTCTCTTAGCAAACAAACAAGCGAAAATTTAAGCTTTTCCCAGTGTACCATCACGTTTGTATATATCAGGTTTTTTGTCTTTGTCTAAGCGCTTCGTATAAACAAACAGCAGCGGCAACAGAGACATTTAAACTCTCCACTGTTCCCAACATTGGAATGCTCATAAGCACATCGCAGGTCTCTGCAGTTAAGCGTCGCAAACCACTGCCTTCTGCACCCAGCACTATTGCCACCGGTCCGCGTAGATCGGTTTGATACAAAGATTGGGTGGCTTCACTTGCTGTACCCATTAACCAAACATTTGCTTTTTTAAGATTTTCCAAGGCACGTGCAAGATTGGAAACTTCAATTAAAGGCACCGTTTCAGCGGCGCCTGAAGCAATTTTACGCACCACTGGCGTTAAACTTACGGCTCTATCTTTTGGTATAATGACTGCATTTGCACCAACTGCATCCGCTGTGCGAAGACAGGCGCCAAGATTATGCGGATCTTGCACATTATCGAGGACTAATAATAAAACAGGTTGGGTACTTTCTTCGATAAGTGTTTCCAAATCATTTTCTGTTAAGCTAGCGGCAGTTTTAACACGTAAGATGACCCCTTGATGATTCGTTTCGGGTAATAAGACATCTAATTGTTTTTTACTTTGCTTTTGAACATGGATGTCCAATTGTGTGGCAAGTTTGATGATCTCTTCAATACGTTTATCTTGACGAGTATCTAGAATATAAAGTTCAAGAATACGCTCTGGAGATTTTTCCAAGAGCACCCGCGCGCTATGAATACCATATACCACATTATCTTTCATCTTTCGTGATTATTTCCGCTTTGAAGAAAACTTTTTACGGCGTTTTGGTTTTTGTTTCGGCCTACCTTGCCCACGTTGTCCATGTTTTGGCTCTCGCTTTTTGGGTGTTTGTTTTTCTTTTCTGCTCTGACTGCCCACTAATTCAAAATCAATTTTGCGTTCATGCGCATCTACTTTTATCACCTTGACCGTGACCGAATCCCCTAAACGAAATCTCATGCCTGTATGCTCACCCACTAAACGATGATGCGTTGCATCAAAAATATAATAATCATCTTGAAGGCTGGTAATATGCACTAAGCCATCAATAAAAATATCTTTAAGTTCTACGAAAAACCCAAAGCGCGTCACACCAGAAATGATGCCTTCGAAGGTTTCCCCAACATGTTTGTGAATATATTGACATTTCAACCAACGTACGGCATCTCGTGTTGCTTCATCTGCGCGTCTTTCTGTTGTGGAAGTATGATTACCTAATCCAAGTAAATCGGCCTTGGCTTCCTCTTTGTTGGCCAATTGCTGCGTTTTCTCCGTCCACTGTCCCTTTAAAAACATCCGAATTTGGCGATGTATTAATAAATCAGGGTAACGACGAATGGGCGAGGTAAAATGCGCATAAGATGGATAGGCTAAGCCGAAATGGCCAATATTATCTGGCGAATACACTGCTTGGCTTAAAGAACGTAATAAGACCGTTTGAATGACATTGGCATCACTACGCTCTTGAACAGATTTCAGCAATTTTGCATAATCGATGGGCTCGGGTATTTTTCCGCCCCCTAAAGATAATCCCAATTCTCCTAAGAATATTCTTAAGTCCGCCAGTTTGTCAGGAGGTGGCCCTTCATGAATACGATATAAGCCTGGCAATTTATTTTTCTTTAAGAAACGAGCGGTGGCCACATTGGCAGCCAACATACATTCTTCGATGATACGATGTGCATCATTTCTATGAACAGGTTCTATGCGGCTAATTTTTCCATTTTCACCAAAAATAATGCGCGTTTCAATAGTTTCAAATTCGATGGCGCCTCTCGTTTCACGCTCCAAACGTAAAACTTTATAAAGATCTTCTAGATTGCGTAAATGCGGCAAGAGATCATGATATTGCTCTTTTAATTTTTCGCTTTGATTAGCAAGCAAGGTCGCCACCTTGGTATAGGTGAGTCTTGCATGAGATTTCATCAATGCTTCATGAAATTCATATTGCGTAATTTTGCCACTGGAAGAGATTTGCATAATACACACCATGCATAATCTATCCACTTCTGGCTTTAAAGAGCAAAGCCCATTGGACAATACTTCTGGTAACATCGGAATGACTTTGCCTGGGAAATAAACAGAATTTCCACGCAATTGCGCTTCTTTATCTAGGGCTGTGCCTGGGCGCACATAGGCGCTGACATCGGCAATGGCAACATATAAACGATATCCACCGCGAGGTCTTGTTTCGCAATAGACAGCATCATCAAAATCTTTAGCATCTTCACCGTCTATTGTAACCAAAGGTAAATGACGTAAATCTAATCTTCCCCGTTTCGAAGCCAGGGGCACATTTTCTGTCAGGCTTAAGATTTCTGCTTTAACTTCCTCTGGCCAAACTTCTGGGAGACCATAGGTATGTATTGCCGCTTCAATTTCAACACCGGGTTTATCTTCATGCCCCAACACTTCGATGACTGTCCCTAAAGGTTCAGACCAACGCGAAGGCTCTTTTGCTAATTCGACAACCACGATATCGCCATCCTTTGCCGTTTTAGTCTTTCCTTGAGGAATAAGAATATCATGCGCAATTTCTTTTCCATGGGGCATGACATAGCAAAATCCAGATTCTTCGACAAAGCGTCCAGAAACCACCAAACGTTGCTGTGCTGTAATTTCAATTAAATGTCCTTGGCGGATTCCGACATGTTTTCTACTGACATCCACCGTCGACACTATGACACGATTGCCATGATATAAGCCTTGCGTTTCGTTTTGCGATAATAAAATTCTCGGGCTATTATCATCTGGAATTACCCAAATACGACTCACCTTGCCTTTTTCAATTTGTACACGCCCAGACACTAAAATGCGTTTACCAGCTGGCCAAAAATACCCTTCTCTTAAACGTTCGAGCTGATTATCTCGCAACATCGCTTTTATTCGGCGACGTAGGGCCTCTAGCGCCTCCTCCCCACTCAAAGAAAGTTCCTTCACCAATTCTTGATAGGTGGCAGGCTGTCCACGCGAAGTGAGATGGCCTAAAATAAATTCTCGACTTGGAATGGGATTTTCGTATTTTTGGGCTTCTCGACTCGCAAAAGGATCTTTAGCAATTGAGCTTTTTTTCTTAGTCATAATGCTTAAAATACCATTGACAACATGGGCTTGTCCAGGGTAGATTTTGCTCTACCTGCCGAGGTGGTGAAATTGGTAGACACGCAAGTTTCAGGTACTTGTGGGGGAAACTCTGTGGAGGTTCGAGTCCTCTCCTCGGCACCATGACCGCATTATGCCAAATCATCCGATTTCTCCCCGTCATTCCCGCGTTCGCGGAGATGACAGGGATCTCGCAATGACATGACGTGTTAAAGCTGACGTACAACATACAACAACACCACACCTAAAAGCATGCTCAACAATCCCATCAAACGTAAAGTATTATCAGGCTGACTTGCTATCCGGCCCATGGTACGACGTAATAAATTCGGCCGCCAAAATGGCAATAACCCCGCAATCACAAACACCAAGGCCATGGCTGCAAAAAAATCATTCGACATCACTCTTTATTTCCTCTTATCGCACTTTTTGAAAAATATTTGAAAAAATCTCCTTCTGGCTTCAAGACCAAGACATCTTGTTTGTTTTGAAAACTCGCAGCATAGGCTTCAAGACTACGATAAAACTCAAAAAATTCAGGCGATTGATTATAGCTTTCTGCATAAATCTTAGTGGCTTTGGCATCCCCCTCGCCTCTTAGTCTGGCTGCTTCTTTTTCAGCCTCTGCTATCATCACGCGCGCTTCTCTGTCTGCATCAGCTCTGATCATCGCAGCTTTAGACTCTCCATTGGCCCTAAAACGCACAGCGACTTGCTTCCTTTCGCTGCTCATTCTTGCAAAGACTTTATCGTTGACTTCGGGTGGATATTCAACACGATTGACGCGCACATCCACCACCTGCATACCATAGCCTTTGACATTTTCATTAGCCAGCAATACTAATTTCTCCATTAACTGATTACGCTCACCTGAAACAACGTTTTGTAAAGTACGTTGGCCAAATTGCGCATGCAAAACGCCTTTGACGTTTTGTCGCAGAAGTTGTTCGGCCCTATCACGCGCACCAATACCTTCAACCACCCCTTGAGTAGTCTTATAAAATAAAGCATAATCTGTGATGCGCCATTGCACAAAAGTATCTACCATCAACACTTCTTTTTCTTTGGTGACAATACGTTCTGAAGGAATTTCTGTCATGTTCAGGCGTATATCAAAAGTATTTACCTGATCAATCACTGGCAACTTCCAATGCAAACCTGGGTTCAAGACAATCACTTTACCTTCTTTATCCCGACGTAAATCTCCTAAACGCACAATAATAGCACGATCAGTTTCATACACCGTAAACAAAGTCGATCCTATCAAGCCTAAAACCAAAACTAATCCCAATAAAATAGGTGTCAGAAAAGACTTCATAAATTTTTCTCCTTGGATGCATTTATCTCTTCTGGCTGCTCTACTTTAGGCGGGATTAATTTCTCCCAAGGGAGATACAGTAAATGATTATTGCCTTGACCCTCTACAATGACCTTCGTTGTATCAGATAATATTTTAGAAAGTGTTTCTAAATATAAACGCGTTTGTGTCACTTTAGGTGCTTTTTGATATTCTGCCAAAATTAAATTAAAACGCGCTACATTTCCTTCAGCCCACAATACTGTTTCTTGTTTATAGCCCTGGGCTTCATTTTTTAAGCTTTCCACAGTGCCTCTAGCACGCGGCAAAACCTCATTTTCATAGGCTCTGGCTTGATTGACCAATCTTTCTTCATCCGCCGCTGCTTTGATAACATCATCAAAAGCTGCTCTGACTTCATCCGGCGCCTTGGCAAATTGTGTGACAACATCTAATACCAAAATACCTGTGTCATAATTTTTCAAGGTTTCAATTAATTGCTCTTTAATGGCCAGTGCAATTTCAGAACGTTTTAAGGTAAGGACTTCATCCATGGTAGATTGCCCAACTACTTGACGTAATGCGCTTTCTGCAGACAGTTTTAAACTATGGATTGGATTGATCACATTAAATAAATAAGAACGCACATCTTCTACACCCGAACCAATGCGATATTGTACCGCAATGCCAACAGAGGCAATATTGCGATCACTTGTTAACATAAGGCCACTGTGATCGCTTGTTAAAACACGTTCGATATTCACAATTTCCTTTTTTTCAATAAAATTTGCATACCAATGAGGACCAGGCCCTAAAGTTCTTGCGTATTTTCCAAAACGGGTAATCACTGCTCTTTCAGGAGGATCTACAATATAAATACCCGAAATCACATATAAAACCAAAATGACGACAAGCGCAATACCGCCCATGTGCTTTAAACCCTGCAAATCACTTGGACCAGAAACACGGGGGGACTTGCCAGCGCCTTGTCTCTTGCCCTTTTTGGTATTCAAAAAATTCTTGAATTTTTCTGTTAATTTTCGAAAAATGGCCTCTAAATCGGGCGGGCCAGTTTCAGCCTTATTAGGCTTTTGTTCCCAAAGGTTTTGCGATTTGTTATCTTTTTTATCATTGTGCCCAGGTGTATTCCAAGCCATAATCATATTGCTATTATTCATATATTACCTGCCAGTTTTCTTGTAAAACAGGATTTTCCTGACATAAGTACAGCCATTTTAAACGAGGGATTTTAAGCTCCAGCTTAGAAAAACCCATGTCATCAATTGTTTCGTTCATTACTGTTCCCGCTTCATATAATAAGGCTCGCGCCTTTGATTCTGTGGGTGCCAGCCTGCAGTATCCATGTAGTATATCAATCCCTAATTGTTTTGAAATCGCTTCTTTTAAAAGGTCTATACCACTGGCTTCGATGGCTGAGAGATATACACGCCTTACCAATCCAATGTTATCTAACTCGCTATGGGATTCCAAGCCTGGTACCAAATCGATTTTATTGTAAACTTCAATGCAAGGAACTTCTAGAGCCCCGATCTGTTTTAAAACAGCCCTTACCTGCTCAGCTTGTTCTTGTCGATATTCCGCATGGGCATCAATCACATGGAGTAATAAATCGGCATCGCAGACTTCCTCAAGCGTGGCAGAAAATGCTTCGACCAAATCATGGGGTAAATTTGTCACAAAGCCTACCGTATCTGCGAGGATCACCTTTCCAATGAGTGGGATTTCCAAGGCCCGTAAGGTAGGATCCAAAGTTGCAAATAATTTATTGGCCACATAAACATCGGCCCCCGTCAGTCTATTGAAAAGGGTGGATTTACCTGCATTGGTATATCCGACAAGGGAAATACTGGGCAAATCAGCACGCTTTCTCGCACGTCTTCCTTGCTTGCGTTGTTTTCTAACCTTTTCTAAATTCGCAGTAATGTGTTTTATGCGTTCCCGGATCAGTCTTCTATCCACCTCAAGTTGCGTTTCACCAGGCCCTCGTAATCCAATCCCCCCCTTTTGACGTCCAAGGTGGGTCCAACCCCGCACTAAACGCGTAGAATGGTGCTTAAGTTGTGCGAGCTCTACTTGTAGCTTACCCTCGTGTGTACGGGCACGTTGAGCAAAAATATCCAGGATTAAACCGGTTCTATCTAAGACACGGCATTTAAACGCGCTTTCAAGATTACGCTCCTGTGAAGGACTTAAGACATAATCGAAGAGTGCAAGTTCTATCTCTTGTTCAGCAATGAGAGCAGCGAGTTCTTCCACCTTACCGCTGCCAATAAGATATTTAGCATCTATCGTTGCACGCGGGCAAACCACCGAGGCTACAACGATAGCGCCAGCAGCTTGGGCTAATGCTCGAAATTCAAGAGGATCGCTTGTGGTTTCGGCGTTATGAAGCTGGAGATGGACTAAAAGAACGCGTTCACCCCCGGCTTCTTTATGCGTCAACTACATGTTCCCTACCATGTTTCCCACCTCTTCCCCGATAAATTCGTCTTCTTCTACATCGGTTCCGGGCGCTAATTTAACATTACGTGTAGGTACGACGGTCGAGATGGCATGTTTATAAACCATTTGACTGACACTGTTTCTAAGCAGCACCACAAACTGGTCAAAAGACTCGATGTGTCCCTGTAATTTTATGCCGTTTACCAAGTAAATAGACACTGGTACCCGTTCTTTACGCAATGCGTTAAGAAAAGGGTCCTGAAGCATCTGCCCTTTAGACATTTTATTTTCTCCATCTGTAATTGAAGTATGCACGCTTTTATCTTCCCAGGTTAACTACAAGAACAGGCAGTGTAACATGGTCTGAAGAGAAGCTGAATAATCAAATGATAAAAGTTTTATATTAGGTAAGCTGCGTAACCAAGTTAACTGTCTTTTGGCCAGTTGTCGGGTGGCTCCCAAGGCACGTTTGATCATCTCCTCGTAAGTATATTCGCCCCGTAAATATTGCAGCACTTGGCGATACCCAACGGCGCGTAAAGCGGGCAATGTCAAATCAGCATGATGTCCTTTTAATAATCCTTCTACTTCTTTTACCAAGCCCCGGTCTAACATCTCGTAAAATCTTTTTTCAATTCTCTCATGTAAAATTTTTCTATCATCAGGAATAATGGCAAAGCTAAGCGCATTTAAGGTTTGCTGCCGTTCTTTATCAAAAAAACTTGACATGGGAAGACCCGTCATTTCATACACTTCCAGGGCGCGTTGGATTCTTTGGGGATCGTTAGGATGAATGCGCTTAGCAGCAATGGGATCGATTTTGGCTAAACGTGCATGCATATTTGTCCAACCTAATTTTTTTGCTTCTTTCAATAATTTTTCTCTTAATAAAGCATTCGCAGCAGGCAAGGGAGACAATCCTTTTTCTAGGGCACGAAAATATAACATTGTGCCGCCAACTAATAGTGGTATTTTTCCTCGCGCTTTGATGTCTTCAATACACATCATGGCATCTTTTGCAAAATCCGCCGCAGAGTATGGTTCTGTGATATCTCGAATATCAATCAAATGATGCGGCACCTTTGCAAGTTGGGTTTTCGTTGGTTTGCCGGTGCTAATATCCATACCACGATACACCATGGCAGAATCGACACTGATAATTTCAGCAGGAATATGCTTAATAAGCTCGATAGCCAGATCGGTTTTGCCCGAAGCCGTTGGGCCCATGAGAAATATAATGGGGGATTTGTTTTTAGAATTCTGTCTAGACATAGCTGAATTATATCAGGATTATGTAAGGTATAACATGTTAAATGAGAATTTTATTGTTTCATTCCTGAACCCGGAGTAGTTGATTTCCTTTTTGCGCGCTCCTCTTCCTCTTCCTCCGGTTTTTTCTTTTGACCGCCACCGCCTGAACCACCTGCGAAACCTGCATTAAGTGCAGCTTGATCGGGGGGTGTGGATGCTGCGGATCCAGGTTCTGGAGCAGGTTCTGGCTCTTTTTGAGCTTTGTTAGCAAGATTGGTGATAGGCATTCCTTCAGCTATTTCAAGTGTTTTATCATATTTTGGTGTTTGTTTATTACCTCCTGTTTCTAAAGCACCCGCCGGTGGATGTTTTGCTTGTTCAGAAGCTTGTGAGATGCTTTTCATGCTGTCTGCCTGGCTGAGCGAGGAGGTTGAAGAAGTTGCAGCGCCTGCTTCAAGCCCTGCGCCACCAGCGAGTGCACTTGTTCCGCCAGTTGCTGCCATAAGTCCCAACTGTTTACCCTGTGCTTTTTTATCGTCTAATACCTGCTTAGGTTTTGCCATAATTTGTGACACTGCTTCTACAGCTGCACCTATTTCCTGATTTTCTTTATCCCCCTTTTCGTCTTTTTTCGCCATAGGAGTATCAGGTGTTTTTGCCACATCAGGCGTCATGGCCTCGCCCACTGCTCCTCCTGCTGCTTTTAATGCTTCTGCGCCTGGCCCTGCACCCGCTTTTACCGCATCACCTGTTACCTTAAGAACATCAGCACTGGATGCATCTATAGAGGGTCCTGCACTTGCTGCCGCATCCATAGCAACGCTTGCTGCAGGCGTTCTTTCTCGTTCTTCTTTTTCTTTGTCCTCTTGTTGCGTTTGTTTGCGCTTCAAAGCTTCTGCAGCCATCCGCTGCACTTCTTCCTCTTTATTATCTTCTTTTGCTGCGCTTGGTTGTGGAGATGGCGATAGCGTTGCTGTAGCTGGTGTTGCTGCGACACTGGTTAAAGGCTCTGAAACTGAAGGCGCTTCAGGCGTACTTGGCGTTGTCTCTGGCGCAGCAACCGGACTTGTTGATGGAGTGGTGACAGCAGCGGGTGTTAGCGTCGGCGTCGTTGCTGCGCTCACTGGCGTTGGTGTTGGCGATGTCGAAGGCACCGGTTCGATGACTGGCGTTGGCGTTGGTGTAGTCGGCGTAACTGTTGCAGTGCTTGGTGATGTTACCGACGGTGCTGAAGGCGTCGCCTCTGGCTGAGTCACTGTCGCTGCAGCCACAGGTTGTGCCGTACTTGCGACAATTTTCGGCTGTTGGGCGGCTGTTTTTACTTTTTCCAAGTGCAATGCCTGGGCTTCTTTTAAGCGTTTTTCTTCAGCCATTTGCTCCACAATACGTTTTTCACTTTCCTTTGCAATCGTGTCAGCACTTTTTGGATCTTTTAACAATCGT
The DNA here is from genome assembly GCA_964498615.1 of uncultured Legionellaceae bacterium. Taxonomy (GTDB): domain Bacteria; phylum Pseudomonadota; class Gammaproteobacteria; order UBA6186; family Azoamicaceae; genus CAWARU01. Next base: position 13,258 of record CAZCHZ010000014.1, read on the forward strand.
TCTTGTGCTATGGCCTCTTGTCTTCTGTTTTCCTCTTGATGCTGTGCTTGTAATTGTTCTAACTCGGCTTTATTTTCGGCCTCTATCTCACTTACCGTTCTGACACGCGGTTGTAATTTCTCAGGCTTAAAATTATCATCAACAAAATCAGAAAATTCTTGCACAGCTTTCTGGGTACGTTCTTCCGCAGCTTTCTGCGCAATTTCCGCATTTTTTAATGCTTGGGGCGCATTTTTCTCAAGCTCATCTGCCGCTTCTTTATCTTTTCTGGCTTCTCTTGTGGCTTGTTTTAATTGCTCTGTTCTATTTTGTATAACACC
>CAZCHZ010000015.1:0-13514 GCA_964498615.1 uncultured Legionellaceae bacterium
GGTTCTTGTTTTTTCGCGGAAATCAATCGAATTGTCTCTTCTGTTAAACCCGCCTGAATACTATCTGAGGCAATATCTTTGATAAAACCCGCAGCATATTCCTGATCCAAAAAGGGTTGAAGTGCTTTATTTGCTGTCATAGGCTTGCTTCCATAGGAAGCACCCTAGGCATCATGGGATAGGTAAGATCGGACAATTTAATAGAAGATAATGCTTCCGTAATGACGCGGTTAATGCGCAACCAAGGTTGACGAATACTGCAATTGGTTTCCGTTGGGCAATAGGCATGTCCAAGATTGCATTCTGTGATGGCCAAAGGACCTTCCAGCGCTTGGATTAAATCGACAACCGAGATGGCCGTTGGGTCGCCCGCCAGTTGATAGCCCCCATGCATGCCTCGCTCGGAACGTAAAAACTGATGTTTGGTGAGGATTTTTAAGAGCTTAGAAACCGTCGGGACAGCAACTGAAGTGTGCTTGGCAATCTCATGTGTCTGAAAAAGCCGGGCTGGGTTTGATGCCATCAAAGCCATGATGACCATTCCATAATCAGTAAGCTTACTTATTCTAACCATATTCAAGACCAATTTAGTACAGATTTAAGGTAAACAAGAGGAAGTATAGAGGATTTTAGCGGCTATGGAAATAGTCTTTGCTACCTCCAAGGGTAGAATATCAAGGTTGAATTGCTGGCCTATTTAAACGCGCTAACTCAGCATTAGCAGCTTCAAGGTAAGTCAACCATCTTCTTCTCTGGTGACGCGCTATTCATCAAAAATGTTAAGCAGACTTGCATTATGCAGGCATTAGATCATGTATATGTTTAGGTTTACTTTCCCATTTCCAAAATGAAGCATTATCCCAATTTTCAGGAAATCCCATATTTCTAATTGGTATCCAGGGGTGTTTTTTAAACAAAAGTGATAAACGCTTTTTCCAATCATCATTTTTCGAAATAACGCTGAGTAGTAAATGCAGCATCACTACCTGAGGATAAAGGAGATGATTAGGAAAAAATTGTTTCCTTATGATATCTGGCATATTAAAGGGTACACATGGTGCAATAGTAAACTTCCTATTCCACAAGCGTTCGTGATGAGCACAAATATTCCTAATACAGGTTATACTTTGAAGCCAAGATTGCATCACTTTATAATGCATACCAAATGATTTAGCTATTTTATGTTTATCTTCATTGTAAGATAGATATTCATAAATCCTTGACCATGCCCCAAACGTCAGCCCCTCAGCTAACATCCAGCTTGGGGGATATTTAGGTTCATTATATTTCTCATAGTAGTTTTTAAATATTGGGCTTTGTTTCCCCTTATTTTTTTTCAAGCCTGTTAGCTGCTCTATTTCTATTATGAATTCTTGATAATGAAAATCATTTCGAAATTTTCTAGAATCTGTATACCAATGGGAACCATATTTTTCAGACAGCGTATTTGAAATGACAGTTCTTGCTGCAACTTCGATCCTTTCAGTTGCATCTAAAAAAAGGAGTTTTAGTTCCCTGTCGAAAGTATATAAATCTAACACATGATTGAAGGTAATATTATTTCTAAAACGATCTGTACTGGCCTCCATAAAAAATCGAGTGTAACCAGATAATCGATAAAAGCCTATAAAACTAAGATAATGAGCAGCGATATCTTTCCGAGGAACATTTAATCCTCTTGATTCAAGTAACTCTATCTGTTGAGTTATTGATAGTGTTGGTTTTGTGAAAATTTTTTGCATTTTGCATACATAAAAAAAAGACCCACCAGGTTGCGCATCGTTGAGAGGCGTGGTGGATCCAGTCAATTAAAAGTATGGGGCAATTAAAACCAAGTGTCAATAGGCTTCTGTTACCACGCCCATCGACTTGATTAGTTATTTAACTGTGATATAATTTATCTGTTGACTCCGGCTTCCCAGCATTCTGGGAAAAGCTTATAATTCAGGCAATTATCCTGATATCTGATGAGTAGTGAGGACTAATATGAGCGTACAATCAGAACATACTCCCTATATGCCGCCGGTGGTAATTAGCCAGAAGTTAAAATCGCTGGTGGAAGAAAGAAAAGCAGCAGAAGAGGCTGCCAACCGGCTTATTACACAACCGCATCAGCCCTATAAGCGTGAAGAACCCCGCATTGGCAGGAATGATCCCTGCAGCTGTGGCTCGGGCAAAAAATATAAAAAATGCCATATGTTGAAAGACACGGGTGGTAAGTAGCATTTTAGAGGCCTTGTACAATAAACAACCTGCCTTCTATGGCTTTTCCTTCATGTTCTCTTAAGGTAATACTTTCTTCTAATTCTATCTTCATTGAATATTTTTTCGCTAAATCATGGATATAATGGGTAGAATGTGCATACCTTCCGGAAGTTTGTAAAAAATAAGTGTTGTTTTCTAAATATTCCGTGGTAAAAGCAAAGCGCCCTGCTGGGTTTAAGACTGAAATAATGGCTTTGAATAATGGATCTAAATCGCCTGTATAGACCAGCACATCGGCTGCAATGATTAAGTCGAAAGCCGCAAGATTGGGTTGTGCTAGATATTCAATCATCTCAGTGCAAATTACCTCGTCATAGGCATTCAACATTTTTGCTTTTTCAACCATCTTAGGAGAGATATCAACACCAATTAAGGTAAAAGCCAAATCTCGAAAATAAATGCCACATAATCCCGTACCACAACCTAGATCTAATACCCGACCAATATGTGGGTTTTGAGGTAAACATCTCCCGAGGGCATTTCGAAGTTGTCCCGGTACATCATAATGCAGTTTTTCTTTGACATGCCTATCATAATAATCTGCATATTGATTAAAGAGATCAGCAACATAACTGCCTGGCGCTTTAGGGCTTTGTCTTCCTTCCAGGGCAGCTGTTAAATGCGCTGCTGTTTTATTTTCGGGTTGTTGTTCATAGGCTTTTTTAAAATGTTCCAATGCCTTTGTTTTGTCTTCATTTCGCAAATACAAAACGCCAAGATTATGTTCAATGTCTTCATTAGGGGCAATTTTTAAAGCATCACTATACGCTTCTATGGCAGCATCGATATGTCCTAAGTTAAGCTCTGTTTCTCCTAGGAATCGCAAAGCGACTTGCTTATCTTCAACCAAGTTGACAGCCTTTTGTAAGTGTTTTTGCGCGTTTATATAATCTTGGGCTTCATAATATAAAAGTCCTAAATTAAAATGTGTATTGGGATGTTCGGGACATAAGGTAAGTACGGCTTCATAATGCGCAATGGCACGGGTACTTTGATTTTGACGCACTAGGCTATGCGCTAAATTATAATGTGCTTGCCAATAATTTGGATCTAATCTTAGGGCTTTTTCAAAGAGTGGAATAGCTTCTTGATAAAGACCTTGGATATAAAGTAAATGGCCGATATTATTGAAGCTTTCCGCATGATGGGGATCAATACGTAAAGCTTCATAATAATGTTGTTCTGCCTTTTCGAAATCCCCACTTTTTTTGTAGGCATTCCCTAAATCATTGTGTAGGCTGGCACTGTTTGGGTCGGTTTTAAGGGCGCGTTCAAGAATTTCAATGGTAAGCGCAGCCCTGCCTTGTCTTTAATCGCCGGCTTCCTCATCATAGATGGAATTGGGATCTTCATTGTCTGAAGGCGGTTTTTTGACAGCAAGCAATTCGACATCAAATATTAAAACTGCGTTGGGTCCAATCACTTTGCCAGCGCCTTTTTCACCATAAGCAAGCTTTGGTGGTGCATACACTACCCACTTTGCGCCTGGTTTCATTAATTGCAGGGCTTCGGTCCAAGCGGGAATGACGGCATTGACAGGAAAAGTGGCAGGTTGATTGCCGGAGGTTTGATCAAAGACTTTACCATCGATAAATGCGCCCCGATAATGTACCGTGACAAAATCGCTGATATTAGGAGACTGACCTGTACCTTCTTTGACAATTTTATATTGTAAGCCGCTGGGCAAGGTAATAACACCGTCTTTCTTTTTATTGTCTGCTAAAAATGTTTCTGCTTCTTTCAAGTTTTTTTCTCCAATTGTTTGAGTGGGGGTAATGGGGGTAATAGTGGTGGCTTTGGGCGTTTTAGCAACAGGCTCTTTAGCGACAGGTTCTTTAGCAACAGGCTCTTTAGCAACAGGCGCTGTTGCTGCCAGGCTAAGCCCTGAAATACTGGAAAGTACAAGGCATAAACTTAAGAATATCTTCATGATGTTTCCCCTATGTTTGTACAAGGATTCATTTTCCATGGTTGCTCGCCATTTGGCAAGCCCTTGTCATGCCAGCGAAAGCTGGCATCCAGTTTTCTTATGTATTTCTGGATGCCAGCTTTCGCTGGCATGACAGCCGGAGCATATGATAACAAATCAGGTTTACTAGAATTGATAGCATGCACCCACCATGACGCCTTCAGATCGAGGATAGATATAAGGCTGAAAGGTGGGCACACGTTCTAAGTCAGATTGATACACAGCTTTAGCAGAAAGAAAGGCAATAGACCAACCCAGTAATACTTGGGAAAAATAATGACTACCAGAATCAATTCTAGAGATACCCGGCAACGTAGAAATGATATATAGCGCAAAACGTGCGGCAGGAGGATCAGTCATCATGGCAGCAGTGAGGAAGGGGATTGCACCAAAGTGCGCATGGCCACTCACGCCCATCGTATATTTGAAGGGTTGCCATTTGGAAGGTTCATTTCGATTGGGACGACCGCTACCGAGAATGGGTGCCAATATTGTCGTTTGTAATCCGCCTAACAGAAATGTCCTTAGGCTTCTGTAGCCCCAGTGATACATAACATTGCCAAACAAAGTATGATCTCTGTAATAACCCAAGCCCATGACAGCAAAATAAATCGGAACGTAATAATAGGAAAGGCCGCCCACTGCTTTGGGGCCTCTAAAAAAATCCCTGGTACCATTGGAATGAAAATCTTCATCCCAATGATGTTGCACTGTTTTATCTAAACCGGTATTTGCAAAAATCCCTGCTGTCAGAAAAAAAGCCCCAAAAGTGAGCAAATTACTCTTGCTAAAGTAGATCCTAAAGTCTCGACTAACATCATCTGCAACATTATCCGACCAGTGACATTCATAATTATCCACGGTCGGTCTCGTGGGAATAGGGGTCAGATCTGCAAAAACAGAATCGCTTGCAATGCATAGGATGCTCAAAAGAATACAGCAGGAATGAAAAATATTTACCTTCATATCTTATAAGAATGAACGAAGTTGATAGGCGAGTCAAAACGCGAAGCCAACTAACTTTATTTCTTGGGTAATCCACCTTCTGTGAGTTTTTGTGGATTGAGAAGAGTGCGTAATTCATTTTCAGAGAGATCTGTCATTTCCTTAGCCACCTCGAAAATAGAACGTCTTTCTTGATAAGCACGTTTTGCAATGGCTGCCCCTTTTTCATAGCCAATCACGGAATTGAGTGCAGTAATTAAAATTGGATTTAGCGATAAAGTTTCTTGAATATGGGCTTCGTGCACCGTAAAATCTGCAATCGCTTTATCGGCTAATAAACGCGCACTATTCGCGATTAATTGAATGCTACGTAAAATTGTATAGGCAATTAAGGGCATCATGGTGTTTAACTGAAAATTCCCCGCACTGCCTGCAACGCTGATAGTCATATCATTACCAATCACTTGGGCTGCTGCCATGCATACTGCTTCTGGAATAACGGGATTCACTTTTCCTGGCATAATACTGCTACCCGGTTGTATTGCTGGCAAAGAAATTTCAGATAAACCACTTAAAGGACCACTATTCATCAAACGTAAATCATTGGAAATTTTAGTTAGGCTAACTGCTGCAACACGCAGTTGTCCTGAAAGTTCCACCATATCATCTTGAGAACTGAGTGCTGCAAAATAATTGTTATGCGGCTTAAAAGCAATGGCAGTTTCTTCAGATAATTGCACGGCAACCCGGTTTGCAAATTCAGGATGTGCATTTAAACCTGTGCCAACGGCTGTGCCGCCTAAAGACAGGGTGTGTATGCGAGAATACGTAGATTCTATGCGCGCGATATTATGTTTTATTTGACTTGCCCATCCATGCAGTTCCTGACCAAAAGTAATAGGCAGGGCATCCATTAAATGCGTGCGACCCGTTTTCACAATATTGTTGAGATCTTTTGCTTTTTTCTCGAGCACTTTCACAAGATGTGTTAGAGAAGGAATCAGATCATCATGAATGGCAAGACTTGCGCCGATATGGATCGCAGCAGGGATCACGTCATTACTGCTTTGACACATATTCACATCATCATTAGGATGAATGTTGAGCTTGCTTCGAAAACTGGCAAGTCGTGCAATCACTTCATTGGCATTCATATTGCTACTGGTGCCTGAGCCCGTTTGAAAAACATCAATCGGAAATTCTTTATCATAAAGACCATTAGCGACATCCATCGCGGCATCCATAATCGCCTTGGCACGATCGAGATCCAATAATTTCAGATCGAGGTTAGCCTTGGCAGCGGCCGCTTTAATCAAGCCTAATGCACGAATAAAGCCTCTGGGCATGGGTAAGCCACTTAGGGGAAAATTTTCAATGGCTCTTTGGGTTTGAGCACCATATAAAGCATCTTTAGGGACTCTGATTTCACCCAAACTGTCCCTTTCGATGCGCATTTCTTCTTTGCTCATGTTCCTTCCTACCTGCATCCTTCCTGAATATAAATGCATTGATATTCTTAAGTGTAATCCTCTTTCAAGATAAGAGGAAATGGTATGGTAGGTCAGCAATCAAAAACTATTAGGAATGTGGGGTGTTACACGCAATATTGGGGAACTATTAGTTACATATACTTTCTAATATGCGAAGCTTGTATCATTATATAGTTACTAAATAATAGTGGGAGATTCCAAATGTCGACACCAAGCATTGCCCCTTATGAAGCTTTTAAAGCATATATCGTTCAGACTCATCCTCAAAAGTCATATGAGGGTTTTTTAAAAGACATGAGAGAACAGCACGAGAAACGAGCAGAAAAAATAAAAGGAGCAAACATAAAGCAAAGACAGCAGGTAAAAGAAGGAGAAGGAATTCAAGAGGTTGAGGTTGGTCATGATGTGGCTGAACTGATTGTGTCTGGATATGTAGATGAATTTATAGAAAATTATGCGAAAGAAAATGTAATGTCTGCTGATGAAAAAGAAAGGTTACATCAAACGTTATATACGCGGATTATGGAAGAAGTAGGTATGGTAAAGGCGCGGGGACCAAGAACGGAGGCATTATACGATGTAACAACCACTCAGCCAGTTACCAGAAGAGCGGGACCAGCAGAAGAACCAGTTAAACCTGTTACAGGAGCAAGACCAGCGGAAGAACCTGTTGTCAGAGCGAGATCAGCAGAAGAACCCAAGCGCAAATGGGAACACATCTACACCCATTTCTACAACGCTTTTAAAGATAAAGAAGCTTTGCAAGGTTTTCTGAAAGAAAAAGATGCAAAGAAGGTGCAACACATGGGAACATGGCTTGATAATTTCTTGAAACAAAACCCACTAGATAAAAAAGATCGCAAACAGATTTTAGAATATCTTCAAATGCGTTCTCAAGCAGTACATTTGGGCCATGCATTGCATTTTCCTTCCCCAAAAGAAGATAAAGCAATGGCACAACAACGTGAATTAAAGGCGCGGGAGGAAGCCGAACATCAAAGAGCACATGATCGCGCAGCCCAACAAGCGCGAGCAGAAGGTGAAAAAAAAGAAAAACAAGAACAGCAAGAGGCTATTAAAGCATTACGTCAAAAGAAAAACATCAGTGAAGATATCATCACGTTATTAACAAAAAAGGGCTTGACAGAGGTTGTTTTCCAAACGTATCTCCAAGAGTGGATTAAAAATTATGAGGATGAGGATAAAATCGCTATTGTAAAATTAATCGCTCAAAAGAATTATGAGGATGCAATTAAAGCAATATATACCGTGCAGAACGCACAACAAAAGGGTTCTGTAACAATTGCTGGTATTATTAATACGAGCTTGGCAGGAATAAGAATTCATGGTCCAGATTTAATTAAGAGAAATGCTATTGTAGAAGTTCTTGAAGAACGTTGTAAGCCAGCTGCTGTTCATAGACCTGGCTCAAAGTGATATAATTTGACAATTATGAAGCCGCTTTTTGACTTAAATTGCGTAATACATAATGCAAAATTCCGCCGTGTTGATAATATTCCATTTCCTTGGGAGTATCGATCCTCACTTTAGCTTCAAATTCTTTCGTTTTGCCATCCGCTGATTTGACTTGTACCTTGATATGCTCTTTGGGTTTTAAATGTTGGCATTTTAAGGTGAAGGTTTCGTGTCCTGTGAAATTCAAGATTTTTGCATTTTCGCCCTGTTTAAATTCTAAGGGTAAAATACCCATGCCAATTAAATTAGAACGATGAATACGTTCGATGCTTTCGGCAATCACTGCACGCACGCCTAATAACCGCGGACCCTTGGCTGCCCAATCACGAGAAGAACCTGTACCATATTCTTTGCCGGCCAAAATAATTAAGGGACGTTTTGCTGCTTGATAGCGCATGGCGGCATCATAAATAGAGACGGTTTCATTTGTGGGTAAATAAAGCGTCCAATTGCCTTCCTTGCCAGGTAATAAATGATTACGCAGACGAATATTGGCAAAAGTGCCCCGCATCATTACTTCATGATTACCGCGTCTTGAACCATAGGAATTAAAATCTTTGGGTAACACGCCTAGAGATTGTAAATACAGTCCCGCAGGGCTGTCTTTAGCAATATCTCCAGCAGGTGAAATATGATCCGTGGTGACAGAATCCCCCAGCATGGCAAGCACATTTGCATCTTGAATATCTTGGATGCTATCTGGTTTTTGAGACAAGTGATCAAAAAATGGGGGATTTTTGACATAAGTGGATTTTGCATCCCAGTCAAAAAGTTCACCTTTGGGAATTTTTAAATCTTGCCAGAGTTTATCTCCCGTAAAGACGGATTTATAACGTTTAGTATACATATCGCCTTTGACTGCAGTATTCACTAAATCTTGAACTTCTTTTTTGCTTGGCCAAATATCTTTAAAAAATATCGATTTTCCCTCCTTATTTTTGCCTAAAGGTTCATTGTAAAAATCAATATCCATGGTGCCGGCCAAAGCATAGGCTACTACTAAAGGCGGAGAAGCTAAATAGGCATAGCGTACTTCGGGATGTATGCGTCCTTCAAAATTACGGTTGCCAGAAAGTACTGCGGCCACAGATAAGTTTCCTTTTTTGATGGCTTCGCTAATTTCAGGTAATAAAGGTCCTGAATTTCCAATACAGGTTGTGCAACCATAGCCTACTAAGTTAAAACCTAAAGCATCCAAGGGTTTCATAAGATTAGCTTTTTCAAGGTAATCAGACACCACCTGAGAGCCTGGGGCAAGACTGGTTTTTACCCAGGGTTTGGAATTGATGCCTAAACTTAAGGCCTTTTTGGCCATCAGGCCAGCAGCAATCATCACTTCTGGATTAGAAGTATTGGTACAGCTGGTAATGGCCGCAATCACAACACTACCATGCGTTAAAGTGCAGGTTTGTCCTTGCAGTGCGAAGGTTTGTGAAGAGGGGCTCAAACTTTGTTCGGAAACAATCGAAGCAAAAGACTTTTTTGCATCTTTTAACAGCACTTTGTCTTGTGGGCGTTTGGGTCCTGCAATGCAAGGCAAAACATTATTGAGATCTAAAGTGATATGTTCGCTATATTCGGCATCACTAGATCCCGTTTCACGAAAGAAACCTTGGGCTCGTGCATAGTCTTCAACCAATTGAATATTTTCTTCACTGCGACCGGATAACTTTAAAAAAGTGAGGGTTTCATTATCAATGGGAAATATGCCACAGGTTGCACCGTATTCAGGAGACATGTTTCCGATAGTGGCTCTGTCTGCCACAGGCAGAAAATCTAGGCCATCACCATAAAATTCCACAAATTTACCCACAACATTTTTTCGGCGCAGCATTTCGGTAACGGTTAATACAAGATCGGTTGCGGTACTTCCTTCTGGTAATTTTCCTGTGATTTTAAAGCCTACTACTTCTGGTAATAACATGGTAATGGGTTGTCCTAGCATCGCGGCTTCAGCTTCTATACCGCCCACACCCCAGCCCAAAATACCTAAACCATTAATCATGGTGGTATGAGAATCAGTTCCTACCAAAGTGTCTGGATATGCCAGAATTTCCCCATTTTTATCTTCGGTAAATACTGTTCTGGCCAAATATTCTAAGTTCACTTGATGCACAATGCCTGTGCCCGGGGGCACAACGCGGAAATTCTGAAATGCAGTTTGTCCCCAACGTAGAAAAGCATAACGTTCTTCGTTACGTCCAAATTCCATCGCTACGTTTTTGGCGAAGGCATCATTGCTTTTGTAATAATCCACCATCACGGAGTGATCGATAACCAATTCTACGGGAGATAAAGGATTAATTTGACTGGGTTTGCCTTTGAGTTTTGACATGGCATTGCGCATGGCAGCCAAATCGACAATGGCGGGTACGCCTGTAAAGTCTTGTAGGATAACCCGACTGGGCGTAAAAGCAATTTCTGTTTCGGAAGGGGTTTTGGGAGACCACTGAAGCAGGGCTCTGATATCCTTGGGGCCAACACTTACCCCATCTTCTTTTCTTAAAAGATTTTCGAGCAGGATTTTAAGGCTATAGGGCAGTCTTTCTATTTTATCGGATTTGGGCAGTTTCTTTAAGTCGTAGAAAGTATAGATTTTTCCAGCGCTTTTAAAGGTGGACCTACAATTAAAACTATTGCCTTGTTTTGTATCCATACGCTTTCTCCCTTCAGATACTCACAGTGTATGCCAAATCTTAAGGCTTCTCTATTGCCTTTCGGGCCGATTTAAAATACTATGTAGGTCGATTAATAATAGGTCGGGGTCTGACCCCGTCAAACATCAAAATAAGAGTATATACAATGAAATTAATAAAATTAGAAGATCAAAATACTTTTTGCGTAGAAGAAATCTCGCGTCTTTACTTTACTTCCAAAACACTTTCGGAAAGAAAGTTAAGGCGAAGGGCACGTAAAATTTTGGATAATATTGAAAATCATAAAGAAGTGATGGAAATGTTAAAAGAAATTTGTTTGCTGGGCTTGTCTGTCATTTTTACACCACATAGCGAGATGGAACATAATGCATCATGGGATGGTTTTGGAAGAGCTATTAGGATTGCTGATCATATTTCCGATACAGGACCTCTTTTAGATAGTTTTATTTTTGAACTTTGCAATGCTAATAATATCGGTTACGGAGGTTTGAATATTGAGGATTATGATAGCAGTGCGAAATATGCAAAACGCTTTGAGGAGATTGAATATAATACGTATTGTGAAACAGTACGTTTGGAAACCTTAGGCCTGAAAAACTATGGTTGGCCCAGACGATGGTTCTCTCGAAAAGCAGTTACTTTAGAAGCATACACAGCAAGAACGCAAGAATCGAGACGTGAACATCATGGATACAGCCATTTTGAAAATTATCAAATGCACTTTTTGAGGTTTACACTTAATAGCTTGTACAATCATAGGTTACTGTTTCAAATTTCATTAGAAGATGATCAAAAAGTCGTCAATGAAAAGGTCATGCAGCTTGAGGATAAAATAAAGTTATATGAGGCAGAAAAGCTTAGCCTAGAAGAAACTGTAAAACTTCGTTTGTCTGCTTGGGAGGAAACCTCATGCTGTTTTTGTCTTTTCTCATCAGAATCCCTTAACAAAAAATATATAAAATGGGAAAGAGATAGAAATAGGGTAGGTCTGGGTCAGACCCTGATGGCATAGGTAGTCATCCCCGCGAAAGCGGGGATCCAGAAATATTTGCAGTTCTCTACTTGACTGGATTCCCGCTTTCGCGGGAATGACAGGACCCCCTCTAAGAAGTTTTATTTTAAATTATATTTTAAGTGGTAATGGTAAATGGCTTATTAATTTAGAAAGTTGCATCACTTCTTTCGCGTCCTAAATCTATAGCATTCATGGTCAGAACAGGTATAATGATCTGCTAGTTTTCATCTTGTGTTTTGGAGTTTTATCATGTCTTTTGAACGTACCTTATCAATTATCAAGCCAGATGCCATCAAAAAGAATGTGGTTGGGAAAATTATCGCAAAATTTGAGGCCAATCATCTTAAAATAGTGGCTGCAAAAATGCTGCATTTAAGCAAAGGAGAGGCTGAACGCTTCTACGATGTCCATAAAAGTCGCCCTTTTTATCAAGATTTAGTTAAGTTTATGATTTCTGGACCCGTTTTAGTGATGGTCTTGGAAGGCAAGAACGCCATCCTCAAAAATCGTGAAATTATGGGGGCAACCAATCCTAAAGACGCAGCCCCTGGCAGCATTCGAGCGGAGTTTGCAGACAGTATTGATGAAAATGCCGTGCATGGCTCTGATGCACCTGAAACCGCTAAAACCGAAATCGACTTTTTCTTTTCAAACCAGGATATTTTCTCGAGCAATTAATGACTGAAGAAAGTGCCCAAAAAATTAACTTACTGGATTTCGATGCAAAATCTTTAAGCCAGTTTTTTGTGGATTTGGGTGAAAAATCATTTCGCGCATCGCAAGTGTTTAAATGGATGCATAAGCGCTATGTAAATAATTTTGATGAAATGACGGATCTGAGTATCACTTTGCGAGAAAAATTAAAAACCATAGCGGAAATCAAAGCGCCCGAGATTGCTGAAAGTCAAGCATCCGTTGATGGTACCCGCAAGTGGTTATTTCGTTTGTTTGATAATAATTTTATTGAAACGGTGTTTATTCCAGAACGCGATCGAGGCACCTTGTGCGTGTCTTCTCAAGTGGGCTGTGCTTTAAATTGCACTTTTTGTGCAACAGCAACCCAAGGATTTAACCGTAATCTCTGCACGGGGGAAATTATCGGCCAAGTGATGCAAGCAGCCAAATGTTTAGAAAGCTTGGCCGAAACGCCTGAAGGTTTTAAACCCCAAATTACCAATGTGGTGATGATGGGGATGGGCGAGCCCTTGTTAAATTTTGATGCGGTGGTAAAGGCCATGTCCATTATGCGTGATGATAATGCCTATGCTTTATCTAAGCGTCGCGTCACTTTAAGCACTTCTGGCATTGTGCCCAATATCGATCGCTTATCTACGGAAAGTGATGTTTCCTTGGCTATTTCGCTACATGCGCCAAATGATGCCTTGCGAAATATATTGGTGCCCATCAACCGAAAATATCCCATCGCAGAATTGATCTCGGCTTGTATTCGTTATGCAAAAGAAAGGACGAACGCCGTACGTCATATTACGATAGAATATGTCATGTTAAAAGATGTGAACGATAGCCAAATGCATGCCAAACAATTAGTGAAAGTATTAAGCGATTTACCCTGTAAGGTAAATTTAATTCCTTTTAATCCTTTTCCGGGTGTGCAATATCAGCGTTCTCTTGAAGATAGCATTATGGCATTTCAAGCGATATTAATGAAGGCAGGTTTTATTACGACCATCAGAAGA
>CAZCHZ010000016.1:0-8927 GCA_964498615.1 uncultured Legionellaceae bacterium
GAGATATGGTTTTTCCCGAGGAGCCAAAAAAATTGCGCGCTAAACTTTAAAAACGGTGATCATCATTTGTAAGCCGAAAGCTAGCTTTTCAACTTTCGGTCTTGATTTCTAATGGATGTGGTGTAACATTGCATACATGGCAGATAACTTTAAAAAAATTATTCACATTTTAAGCGATGGAAAATTTCATTCGGGTGTTGATTTGGGCGCAGCTCTGGGTATTACAAGAGCTGCGATATGGAAGCTTATTCATCGACTGAAAGCGCTTGGGATCGAAATCGAAGCAGTTTCTAATAAGGGCTATTGTATTCCCCAGGGCATGGAATTGTTGGACATGGCTAAGATTAAATCGCAGGTGAATGCGGATCATCATCCTTATTTCGACAAAACCCTTATTTTTGATGAAATTTCTTCTACAAATACTTTTTTATTACAATGTATTAGCGATAAAAAGGATAATATTAATATTTGTTTGGCAGAATCTCAAACAGCAGGCAGAGGAAGATTTAAACGGGTTTGGATGTCGCCTTTTGGGCGGAATGTTTATTTATCTTTACGCTGGCATTTTCGATGCGACTTAAGCGAACTCTCGGGATTAAGTCTTGTGATGGCAGTGGCGATTCAAACTGCGCTTGAAAGGTGTGAAGTGAAGGGTGTCACCTTAAAATGGCCGAATGATGTACTATGGCAAAAACGTAAAATTGGCGGTAGCCTAATTGAATTGCGAGGCGAATCTCATCATGAATGTGATGCTGTGATTGGCATTGGTTTAAATGTCCATATGCCAACGAAGCTTAAAGAAAAAGCCGGCTTTTCTTTAGTGGATGTTTATGAAATTCAAGATAAGATCCCTGAGCGAAATAGGATTATAGGTACCGTGATCGATGAAATATTATCTGCATTAATAGTGTTTCAAAAACAAGGCTTTAAGCCATTTATGCAAGCATGGCAAGCTTTAGATCCCAGCTTTAATCAAATGATCACCATCATAACAGGTACAGGGGTTATACAAGGCATTAACCGAGGCATTAATGAAAAAGGCTGTTTACGTATAGAAAATGAACAAGGTGAGATAATGATTTTTTCAAACGGCGAAGTCTCTGTTGCTTATGAGCATGCTTGAAATAGCATGGCATGCTCCATTAGGATTCGCGTAAAGCATGTAAGGCAGCTTCACACATGCCATAAACCTTCCATGGACAACCCTGACAGGCGCTGTGAAATTTTTCTATAGTCATATGTTGTTTAATTCTTTTTTTTGCCTCAAACCAGGTGATGACTTGCTGATCTTCAAGCCCCAAAATTTGAGCATGTGCTGCATCCAATCGAGAAATAAAATCTTGTTTTTGACAAAACCCTTGATGTGTTTGATGTGGGCAAGCACTACAAATACTATCTAATTTATTGATGATTTGAATGGGGGTGTGAGGATCGTTTGTAATCAGATCGACTATTTTTTGATAATTGCTAATAAAATGAGGAGAATATCCCTTTCCTTCAAATCCTAAAGTGCATTGAAAGTGGTGTGGTCGAAATTGCAGAGGGGATGGAAGTTCTTCTCGATCCCCTGGCGCGGTTAAATGCGATCCCAATGTAAATATCGCAGAGTGATAGCTAGTAAAGCAATTTTAATTATTCCCGGAATAATAAAAGGGAATAACCCTAACATGAGGGCCTGATGAAACCCTAGAAAACGGCTAAGCCAGACAATACCGAAAGCATAGATGAAAACAGTGCCAATTATACCAATAAAGGCCATGGAAAAGATGTTCGGTTTTTTAAAATGAACGCGCAATGTAGACATAATAACAGTGGCCACCAAAAATCCCACTAAATATCCGCCTGTAGGGCCCAGGAAACAAGGCAATCCTCCTTTAAAACCAGCGAGAACAGGTGCTCCTAGCGCTGCTGAAGTTAAATAAAGTAAGACGGAATGAATGGCAGCGCTTCTTTCAAAAGTAAGCGCTACCAGCATTATCCCAAATGTTTGAAGCGTGATCGGGACAGGTTCAAGTGGGATATTAATTTGTGAACAGAAGAATAACAAAACAGCACCTGATAAGGCATATGTGCATTGATTGAGGGTGATATTACTTAAAAGTTGTACAACGTTGGAAATAACTTTTGTTGACATGTGCCATTCCTCCATAGTTGAATGGTATGTACTGAATCGTACTCAATCTTTTCTATCACGTCAATGAGTCTCTTTTCTAAATTAAGAGGATTTGGTCAGATGTTTGATTATTTCTATCTTTGGCAAAATAAACTGTCACTCATCCCCTATGCATGCTTAGTTCTGGCTATGTTGAGTCTATGGATCAAAAGACATATTGCAGTTTGGGGCGGTCTCTTATTATTAGGGATAATCACTGGGCTGCTTACTCAAAGAATAACCCCGATAGCGCTGATAACAATAATATCTTTAGGAATATTGTTCTTTTTAAGCTTTCGGGCCAAGCTACTTATCACAAGAATCATCACTGGTTTGTTGGGCACGGCGCTTTCCGTCGCAATTTTTTTCCATCTCTTGCCGGGGTTTAATAACTTTGAGATGATACATCAACTTAAATTAACAAAAGATGCCGTCCCCTATTCGCCTTATTTCAACTTTGATAAGCCACTCATTGGGTTATTTATTTTAGGGTTTGGCATGGCGCACATTAACCTGAGAATGTGTTCAAAAACCACGATTTATACAACAATATTGATGACAATCATTACCCTCATGGTGATGATAGTTTTATCCTTAATAACACATTATGTGCGTTTCGAACCAAAATGGGATAATTTTTTCTACATTTGGGCTTTGGATAATCTAATTTTTGTTTGTGTTACTGAAGAAGCTTTATTCCGGGGAATCATTCAAAGAAGCTTATCTAAGACATTTGCATCGATGCGTTTTGGGAATATGCTTGCAGTTGTAGTGGCTTCCCTACTATTTGGGCTTGTGCATATTCGGGGTGGCGTGATGTATGTGCTGCTATCCAGCATTGCAGGATTATTGTATGGCGTTACTTATTTACGTACGGGACGTATAGAAGCAAGTATTTCAACACATTTTATCGTCAATCTAGTTCATATTACCTTTTTTAGTTATCCAGCATTACAACCTATTTAGTAGGTGTAATTATAACTGTACGAAATCCGTAAGAGTTTGACTATCGACCCCCAAAGCTGTCGAAATTGCATATAAGGGATATGAATGAATACTGTCGTGAACAGAATAATCATGGCGTGAGAATCGAATACCGAAAGGTGAATTCGGGTGACTTTCGAGAAAGAGGCGGATGCTTTGTAAGCGACTACCTTTTTCACTTTTTACCTCAATGGGGATAATTTTCCCTTGCAGTTGAATCAAATAATCTACTTCAGCTTGACTACCACGTTCCTGTCTTTGCCAATAATATAATGAAGACTTTGCATGTGGATTAGAATAGGCTAGGAGTTCTTGTCCTACGAAACTTTCTATCAGCGCACCTTTATTGATAAAACTATTTTGCGCATTCAAAAACCAATCGGCAAAATCGAGCCCTAAAATAGCTTGGATGAGTCCTACATCTAAAAAAATCATTTTAAAAATATCTAAATTTGCTTCTGCGCCCAAGGGGATCCCTTGGCCGCTAGCATGATAAACTCTATGCACAATGCCAGCAGTTGCAAGCAAATCAAGGGCGGGTGCCAATTCTCGTTTGCGATATTCTCCTGGGATGGCATTATATTTAAATTTTTGACTCAGTTGTTTTGCGCCATGTTCAAACAAAAGATCAACATATTTTATTTGTTTTTCTTTTGCATATTTATGGAAATCTTGCCGGTAAGCATCAATAATCGTTTGATGTATATTGGCGCAAGCGAAAGGATCTTTTGCTGTAATCCAGGAAGCGACTGCTTCTGGCATGCCACCAATGGCAAGATATTCAGATAAAAACCTTAATGTATGTTCATGCATGGGTGAGCCCATTGGCTCTTTAGGATCATGTTTTAGTATTTCTTCGATCAATAAATTATTGCCGAGTGCTTTTAAAAATTCTAACCAGGACAAGGGGTATAAATATAAAAAAGATACTCTGCCAACAGGAACACCCACTTGTTGTATGGCAAAATCTAATAAAGATCCCGCTGCTAATACATGCAAATTTGGCATGTCCTCATAAAAATAACGTAATGCTGTAATGGCTTTAGGGGCTTCTTGTATTTCATCTAAAAATAAAAGGGTTTCACCTGGGATAATGGGTTTTTTAAGAATGGTTTGTAAATCACGTACAAGACGTTCTGGCACCAGGTCCACATCGAAAATTTGTTTTAATTCAGGTTGTTTTTCAAAGTTGATTTCAACATAACTTGAAAAGCTTTGTCCAAGTTTGCGAACGGCAAAAGTTTTACCCACTTGTCTCGCGCCCCTTAAGAGGATAGGCTTACGCCCGGGGGCTATTTTCCAGGCTTGTAGATGTAGGTCTATGATTCTTTTCATTTTATTTTCCGCTTTGGTCGAAAATCAAACCTATTTTAGTCTATTTTTGGTCGAAAATCAAACCTAGTTTTTCAATGTTTTGGTCGTAAATCAAACCTATTTTCGTATACTTTTGGTCGAAAATCAGGGCTTCTGAAATTTCTTTAATATAATCAAGTGCTTATGATTGCTTTTCCCCTCACCCCACCCTCACCCCAACCCTCTCCCGCAAGCGGGGGAGGGAGTTTTTAAGGAGTGGCCAAAGCGTTTAACTTGCGGTAAACTAGGCCACTTAAACATTGATCTATAGGTAAAATATTCATGGTTGTAATTAGATTAGCGAGAAAGGGTGCCAAAAAACGTCCATTTTATCATATAGTGGTAACCGACAGTCGGAATTCTCTGGGTGGTCGCCATATTGCACGTTTAGGGTTTTTTAACCCCATGGCATCAGGGAAAGAAGCACGTTTAGAAATTGATCGCGAAAAAGTTGCTTATTGGGTAAGTAAGGGCGCTCAACTTTCCTTACGCGTTGCAGATTTGTTGAAAGAATGGGACAAGAAAGCGGCCTAGTTGTATTGGGCCGAGTTGGTGCACCTTTCGGTGTCAAAGGTTGGGTGCATGTGCAATCTTTTACACAACCTCCCGCTAATCTTCTGCAATATAAAACCTGGCATCTTAACTTTAAAGCAGGTTGGCAGGAAATGAATGTAATCGACGCGCGTCCTCATGGCAAGGCCTTTGCTGCTAAATTAAAGGACATTGACAGTAGAGAAGCCGCGATTTCTTTAACAAATTTAAATATTGCGGTTCCACGTTCCGCCTTACCGCGCCTTCCTCAGGGCGAATATTATTGGGCAGACTTAATTGGATTAACCGTCACCACTGAATTTGGTGATATTTTAGGCAAGGTAGATAGCTTGTTTGAGACCGGTGCTAATGATGTTGTGGTGGTAAAAGGGGCCGGGGGTGAAGAGTATTTAATTCCCTATGTGCCCGGGGAATATATCCTAGATATTGCCCTGGATAAGCATATTATGCAGGTACACTGGAAACCGGAATTATAATGTTGTGCTGTGAAATTATCAGCTTGTTCCCCGAGATGTTCCAAGCGATCACAGAACATGGTATAACTGGACGTGCGATCGATGAAAACTTATTAGCGCTTAAATTTTGGAACCCAAGAGATTTTGCGACAAATAAGCATCGAACGGTAGACGATCGTCCCTATGGCGGTGGACCCGGCATGGTGATGGGGGTATCCCCCTTGCGAGAAGCCATCCAAGCTGCCAAAGCGTCAACAGGACAGGATGCAAGGCTGATTTACGTTTCGCCTCAGGGGCGGAAAGTACAGCAATCAGATTTGAGAGACTTTGCCTCAAATGCAGCGCTGATTTTCGTTGCTGGCCGTTATGAAGGCTTGGATGAGCGATTAATGACGCTTGAACCAGGCGAAGAATGGTCCATTGGCGACTATGTATTGAGCGGGGGTGAGTTGGCTATCATGGTGATGATAGATGCTATCACGCGATGGTTGCCTGGAGCATTGGGACATAGCATGTCTGCAAAAGAAGATTCATTTGCAGATAATTTATTAGATTGCCCCCATTATACGCGTCCAGAGGTGGCAGAGGGTTTAAGGGTACCAGAGGTATTGTTAAGTGGAGATCACGAATCAATACGAAAGTGGCGACTGAAACAAAGATTGGGTCGCACTTGGTTACGGCGGCCAGATTTGTTAAATAATCTGGAATTAGATGCGGAAAGTAGGCTTTTATTGAAAATGTTTATTGATGAAAGGGGAGAAATATCATGAAACCAAATGTACTCGTCGATGAAATTGAACGAGAACAATTAAAACAGAATGTCCCGGCGTTTCGTCCTGGCGACACTTTGGTTGTGCAAGTGGAAGTGAAAGAAGGTAATCGTACGCGTACCCAGGCTTTCGAAGGCTTGGTGATTGCCAAAAGACGGCCAAAAAGTATTAATGCTGCCTTTACCTTGCGCAAAATATCAGATGGCGAAGGTGTGGAACGTGTATTCCAAGTGCATAGTCCTGCCATTAAAGATATCAAAGTGAAACGTCAAGGAAAAGTACGTAAAGCCAAGTTGTATCATCAGCGTGCTCTAGAAGGAAAAGCTGCGCGTATTAAAGAACGCTTGGATTTTATCGATAGAAATAATCAAGACAAGGAGGAGCAGGAATGAGATTGGCTAAGATAGCGCTGCTGTTCACGATAATAGCCCTATGTCCAATGGTTTCAGCGGCAGAAGCTACCCATACCATTAAAGCTTCAACACCGATTACTTATGCTGTCGCAAATCCAAAGGCCATTGTATATATTTTTACGGATATGGATTGTAGTTATTGCAGGAAGTTGCATCATCAAGTACCTGCCTTAACCGAGCATGGCATAGAAGTGCGATATCTTGCCTATCCTAGGCAAGGTATTGGTTCTCGATCCTATAATGAGATGGTGGCCATCTGGTGTTCTAAAGATCCCGGAAAGGCTTTAAGTCGGGCTATGGAAGGGGAGCGTCCTAAAGCGCAAACTTGCGGTAACCCTGTAAAAGAGCATTATCTCTTAGGGAAAAAGTTAAGGATTTTAGGAACACCCACGATTGTGTATGCGGATGGCGCAATCGAAAGTGGATATGTCCCAGCAGCCAAGTTAGTACGAGACGCTCTTCGACATAGTCCCGGTAGTTAGAGGAGCATTTTACTCATAAGGAGCAGAGCCCTATGCGTATTTTGGTAGCTGACCAAGATGCAGAACATCGTCATGCTTTAGTAAGCTACCTGCTCTCGTTGGGTCATAGTCCAGAGGAATCCCTTTCTTCAAGAGAAGTCATTGAATATTGTCGTGGTAAATGTCCAGATCTTATTTTTATTGATTTAATGATCTCAGGTGTCTCTGGGATCGATGTGGTAAGACAAATCCGGCAATTAGGGGGACATGCCATTTGGGTGCCTATTATCATGTTGGGGATGAAATTTTCCGATCAAGAAATATTACAAGGAATTGATGCAGGCGCAGATGATTTTCTTGTGAAACCTCTGCCTAATTTAAAAGTGCTCACTAAAATTCGTTCCGCTGAACGTCATATGAATTTAAAAGAAGAAATTTACAGTTTGGCGCGCAATTTGGTGGTTGCTAATCGTGCCTTAGAAAGCATTGCAACCCAAGATACATTAACAGGCGTTGGAAATTCCAACAGTTTTGATGATGCGATAGAAAGAGATTGGTTTGAAGCAAAGCGCACAAATACACCGCTCTCTTTACTTGTGACAAATATAGATTTCTTTCAGCAATTTAATCAGGCCTATGGTGCAGCCACAGGTGATGAGACCTTGAAAAAAATCGCAGAAAGTTTCAAGAAAAATATCACACAGAAAGGCAGTTCTATTGCAAGATTAGTTGGTGATACTTTTGCCATTTTGATCCCCAATACCAATCGTGAAGCTGGATTGAAGATTGCTCAACTGTTGCACAAGGCTATTTTTGATTTGCAAATCCCCCACAGTACTTCAGGTTGTAGCGATCGCGTGACTATCAGCGTTGGTTTGTCTGTTGCAGAGCCTGAACACTACACAAGTCCTTGGGATTTAAAAGAAGCTGCCGATTTTGCATTATATCAAGCAAAACATCATGGCAGAAATCGTGTCGCTATCGAACCCGCGGTGGCTGCAAAAACCAGTTGACAACACCAACACCCCCCGCGAACTTCGTTCGCTGCCCCCCTCAAAGGGGGCGCATCCTAATTAATCCACACCAAGCTGCCGAGAGGCACAGTTTGATAGAGCGCCATCACATCATCCGCACTCATATGAACACAGCCCTTGGTGCTGGGCGCGCCTAATTTCCATTCCATGGTGGTGCCATGGATGTAAACTGCGCGCTTTTCAGTGTCAACAGTACGACCTAACCAATCCCGACCACGATTAAAACCGGGTTGCAAACCTTCTAGGCGAATAATGCGGGTAGAAATATAATCGATATTGTGTTGATGACGAGGTACTTTTTTCCAAGCAGCACCCACATATTCTCTTTTGTGGAAGATGCCATATTTGGGGACCCTATCCCCGATTTTATCATTCACCCGATGAAGCCCTAAGGGGGTTTTAAAACTGTTTACCCGTTGGCCCCAGCCTTTTTGACTGGTAGAAATAACATAAGTTTTTTTGATCTTATTATCTTGCAGTACCGTCAAGGTTTGTTGTTTGGTGTCAACGTGGATCATGGCCGGGGTGGGTGTATGCCCCATGGTCTGCACATGGGCATAGAGGTGTTCAGGAGGAACCTCAGGTACTTTATAACAGCCAACCAAGCTTAATAATATCGTCAAAAAACTAAGAATTCTAACTAACATATTGTATTCCTATTGTTTGTCATCTCTGCATCGATTATAATGCATTTCTCAATCTCCTTGCCTTCTTGGATTTCCAGGAGGCTAATTTTTTATCTGTAAGGGAGTG
>CAZCHZ010000016.1:8937-13395 GCA_964498615.1 uncultured Legionellaceae bacterium
GCATCGTGATCAAAGTGAACAGGTGCCCGCCATGATAGAGCGTTACCGCAATGGTATCACCTCAAAGGGTGGTATTATCCATCGATTGGAGGATTGGGGCAGAAGGCAGCTTGCCTATCCCATTCATAAACTCCATAAAGCACATTATATCCTCATGAATATACAATGTAATCAAGAAGCCTTAAATGAGCTTGTCACCGCGTTTCGTTTTAATGATGCTGTTTTGCGTCATTTGGTTTTAGCAATGGATGAAGCCGTCACCGAACCTTCTGCCATTTTGAAGGAAAAAGATGAACGTCGGGAAAACAAAACGCAGTTTCGTGGACGTGATCGTGGCTTTGAAAATGAAGAAGAAATCTTCGACGAAGGCGAAGGCGACGCCGAAGAAGAATCAATCAGTGAAAAGGAAGGGGGATAGGTATGCAACGTCAATTTCGTCGTCGTAAATTTTGTCGGTTTACTGCAGCTAAAGTTAAGAAGATTGATTATAAAGATCTGCTGACTTTAAAAAGTTACATTAGCGATAATGCTAAAATTGTACCCAGTCGTATTACAGGTACCAAAGCACGTTATCAGCGACAATTAACAGACGCTATTAAATTAGCCCGTTATTTAGCCTTGCTTCCCTATTGCGATCATCATTAAGAGGAAGATCTTATGAAAGTTATCTTATGTCAAAGAGTTTATAAATTAGGGAATGTGGGACAATTAGTCAATGTAAAGCCGGGATTTGCACGTAACTATTTAATTCCTAAAAGCATGGCAAGGCTTGCCACCAAAGAAAATATGGCGCAGTTTGAACTTGAGCGTGCAGAATTGGAAAAGAACGCTGCAAAACATTTAACAGAATTACAAGCAAGGGCAGCGAGTTTAGAAGGGGTTGCCATCAGCATCGTTGCGCAAGCAAGTGAAGAAGGACAATTGTTTGGTTCTGTCACTGCCCTGGATATTTCACGTGCTTTGGTGTCTGCAGGACATCCTTGTGCCAAAAGTGAAGTCAGATTAGTCAATGGCGCCCTTAGGCAACTGGGAGAACACATTGTGCCCATACATCTGGAAGGGGGCGAACTTACTGCAAATATAAAGGTATCTATCGTGCTTGCATGAATACACCCGCATCATTAAAAATCCCTCCACATTCTATCGAGGCTGAACAAGCTGTCTTAGGGGGATTGTTGCTCGACAATGATGCTTGGGATCACGTTGTCGATCGTTTAAGTGAAAATGATTTTTATCGTTTAGATCACCGAACAATCTATCGCACGATGTGTGATCTCAGCTTACGCTCTAAACCCATCGATATTATTACTGTCTCAGAAATCTTAGGACGCAATAAAGAATTAGAAAATGTGGGTGGGCTTGCCTATCTCGGAGAGCTCGCCAAAAATACACCCACTGCTGCCAATATTGGCGCTTATGCAGACATTGTGCGTGAACGCGCAATATTAAGACGGCTCATCGACGCAGGCGCTGAAATTACAGAATCTGCTTTCGAACCAGGTGGTCGTTCTGCTGTAGAATTGTTGGATGAAGCAGAGCGCAAGGTATTTGCCATTGCAGAGCATGGCGGGCATAAGAGTGAAGGGCCTGAAATTATCTCGGAAGTTTTAGCCCGCACCGTGGATAGAATTGATGCGCTATTTCATGCCAAATCTGCCATCACGGGTATTTCCTCTGGTTTTAACGATTTTGATAAAATGACCTGTGGATTGCAAGCTGCCGATTTGATAGTGGTTGCAGGACGTCCTTCCATGGGTAAAACGACTTTTGCGATGAACATTGCAGAGCATGCTGTCATGAAGCAATCTGGCCCTGTTCTCATGTTCAGCATGGAAATGCCTGCAGAATCTCTTGGCATGCGTATGCTGGCTTCCTTGGGGCGCATTGAGCAACAGCGTATTCGTAGCGGTCAATTGCATGATGAGGATTGGCCCAGGCTTACCTCGGCCATTAGCATGTTGTCTTCTAAAAAGCTTTTAATTGATGACAGTGGTGCTTTAAGCCCATTTGAAGTGCGGGCCAAGGCCAGGCGGGTTGCGCGCGTCCATGGGTCTTTAAGCATGATTATTATCGATTATTTACAATTGATGCGAGTGCCAGGGTATAGCGAAAATCGTGCAGCTGAAATTTCAGAAATTTCGAGATCACTCAAAGCTTTGGCCAGAGAATTGTCAGTGCCTGTCATCGTGCTCTCTCAGTTAAATCGGGGTCTTGAGCAAAGACCTGAAAAACGCCCCGTGATGTCAGATTTGAGAGAATCGGGTGCTATCGAACAAGATGCTGATTTAATTGTATTTATATACAGGGACGAGGTTTATCATAAGGATTCTCTGGATAAGGGCACAGCAGAAATTATTATTGCCAAGCAACGTAATGGACCCATTGGCACAGTGCGTCTTACTTTCTTGGGTCATTATTCCAGGTTTGAGAATTATTCTACCGAGCAACGTTTGGTGGGGGTAGTGTAGTTTACAAAGAGGGGCTTGATTTTAGATAAAAGGCCCATATATTAACGGTCAAAGGGGTGTTGAAAGGCCGCCCGATGACAATTTTGATAGCATTTTATAGTGTAGGAGGAAAATATGACTACGAAAATGAGTATTCGTCCGTTGCATGATCGCGTGATTATTCAGCGTCTTGATGAGGAAAAAACCACTGCAGGGGGCATTTTTATTCCACCTTCTGCAACTGAGAAACCCCAACGCGGTCGTGTTTTGGCAGCGGGTACGGGGAAAATTGAAAATGGTGTTTTGCGTAAACTAGATGTCAAAGTCGGAGACGAAGTGCTGTTTGGCAAATATTCTGGCACAGAAGTCAAAGTCAATGGACAAGATCTCTTGGTCATGCGCGAAGAAGATATCATGGGTGTTGTGGAGTAAAAATACCCCGGATCTATGTATTTATTTACGAAATTTTGAGGAGTGAACATTATGGCTAATCCTAAAGACATACAATTTGGCGCAAATTCCCGCGAGGGCTTGTTGAAAGGATTCACCACTTTGGCAGATGCGGTAAAAGTAACCTTGGGTCCAAAAGGACGCAATGTTGTTATCGAATCATCCTATGGTGCGGCAAATATTACCAAAGACGGCGTGACAGTTGCGAAAGCAATTGATCTTGCAAACAAGATTGAAAACATGGGCGCACAGATGTTGAAAGAAGTGGCTTCCAAAACTTCTGATGTGGCGGGTGATGGTACAACGACAGCAACAGTGTTGGCGCAAAGAATTATGGCTGAAGGTCATAAAGCCATTGCTGCGGGCATGAATCCCATGGATATTAAACGGGGTATTGATAAAACAGTTGCCGTGGTTGTCGAAACTTTGAAAAAGCTTTCTGTGCCTTGCAAAGACAGCAAAGCCATTGCACAGGTGGGCACCATTTCTGCTAACGCTGATGAATCTATCGGTAATATTTTATCCCAAGCCATGGAAAAAGTGGGTAAAGAAGGTGTCATTACTGTTGAAGATGGCACAGGACTTGAAGATGAATTATCCGTGGTGGAAGGTATGCAATTTGATCGCGGTTATATTTCACCTTACTTTGTCAACAATCAACAAAATATGAGCTGTGAACTAGAAAATCCTTTCATTTTGTTGGTAGACAAGAAGTTAAGCAATATTCGTGAAATGTTACCTGTCTTAGAAAGTGTTGCAAAATCCGGTCGACCCCTTTTCATTATCGCAGAAGATGTTGAAGGCGAAGCTTTGGCGACTTTGGTTGTCAATAATATTCGTGGCATCGTGAAAGTCTGTGCAGTGAAAGCCCCGGGGTTTGGTGATCGTCGTAAAGCCATGCTTCAGGACATTGCCATTTTAACAGCTGCCAATGTTGTCTCTGAAGAAGTGGGCTTACAACTTGATCAAACCAAGATGGAAGACTTGGGTAGTGCTAAACGCATTATTATCACTAAAGATAACACAACTGTCATTGATGGTAGCGGTAAGAGTACTGCAATTGAAGCACGTATTAAAGAGCTGCGTAGACAAGTCGAAGATACCACCTCCGATTACGATCGCGAAAAACTGCAAGAACGTATTGCTAAACTTTCAGGCGGTGTTGCCGTTGTCAAAGTGGGCGCAAGTTCCGAAGTCGCGATGAAAGAAAAGAAAGCCCGGGTGGAAGATGCCTTGCATGCAACCAGGGCCGCAGTTGAAGAAGGCATTGTGCCTGGCGGTGGTGTTGCGCTGATTCGTTGTATCGATGCTGCAAGTAAAGTCAAAGGGGATAACGAAGATCAAAAGCATGGTGTTGAGATTGTGGTGCGTGCGCTAGAAGCGCCTATCCGCCAAATTGTCATCAATGCCGGTGAAGAACCCGCCATTATTGTGCAACGCGTGAAATCTGAATCGGGTAACTTTGGATACAATGCTGCTACGGGTGAATTTGGCGACATGGTGAAAATGGAGATCGGAAGAGCACACGTCTGAACTCCAGTCACTAATGCGCATCTCGTAT
>CAZCHZ010000017.1:0-13258 GCA_964498615.1 uncultured Legionellaceae bacterium
TGCATTAGCACAGCAGAGTTTTCGTTTGAAAAATGTACAAAAAGTATGTGCCTGTATGGATGCGCGTATGCAAGAAAGTTATTGGGCATTATTTGAAGTGGATGATCAAGATATTATGCAAACAGTCGCTAAAGAGTCTGTCAGCCCAGAAGATAAGATAGTTTTACCCGCTGGAAATTGGTATATAGAAAGGGGTTACCCAAGCGCACATGATATCGCTTGGATTGCCCGGGCTGAGTATCTTGCGGGCAATTGTGGTGTATCTGCAAAAGAAGCATTACCGATCTATATCAGAAACGATATTATCAAAAAGAAATAACATTAAGGTCGTCTAGTTCTTTTGGCTGGGCCTTGTTCCTCATTGTCTTGTTCTGGTGCATCTGGCTGCAACGCTGTTGCCATTACGACATTCTCGATAGCCATGGCCATTACGAGTATTTTTGCTTTTAATTCAGGGTTCTGTTGTAATAATAATTGTCCATCAGGCGTGTCTTTGAAAAAATCCGCAGCTGATTTTCCTTTATAGGGTCCATCCGGAATAATGGCATTAAAAGTCTTTATACTTATCATTTCTGTAAATTCAGGTTCAGCTAAAATTTTGCGCCAAGTTGCATTGCTACATAACCAAAATAGTGCGGATTCTCCCTTATGAGATCCGTTTTTAATAATAGCATTTAAAGCACAATGGTGAATTTTGCTTTTAATGTCAGGATCTGCTAAAAACATGTGGTCTTTAGGATCTACTGTCAGGTAAAATAGCGCTGTTTCGCCATTTAGTGTAATGAAATTTAATGCATTCTCTCCAATTTTGCTTTTTATGTCAGGGTCTGTTAAAAAATGGCGACCTTCGGCGCTCTTTGCAAGACAAAGGAGCGCAGATTCACCCCAATAGGGTTCTGATGAAATCAGGGTATTTAAAACATCGGCATGGATCTTGCTTTTAATGTGAGGTTTAGCTAATAACTTGATATAATGCTTTGCAAGCCAATAGACGGGTGATTGGTACTGATGGGGTCCTTCCTGCACAACGTGGTTTAAAGTCTTTTCGGATATTAATTCATTGACTTCGGGTGTTTCTAAAAGCCACTGACCTTCATTGCAACAGTAGGTGAGTAAAAAGAGCGCTGAGAGGTCTTTATATGGTCCATCTTGATAAATCTTATTTAAAAATATTATTTCTTTAGCGTCTTTTTTATAACAGAGTATGTTGATGAGTGATGAAGGTGAATGTATATTGTGAGTTTGTGCTTCTGTTAAGTTTTTTTCTAACATTTCAATTGTATAATGTTCTAGTGCTTCAGGCTCAATTTGTAAAAAAGTATTTATGAGCGCTTTGGCAAAATGATTGTATATAATACGATCAGTGTTTGGGGGAGGAGTAACTGCGCGGCGGCAGGTGGGACAATTGTCAAAATGTAGCATTTGAATACTTTCATCTTGAAACGTATGTCCGCAAGCCGTAAACGCATAAGGTGCCCACATGATATCGAGAGATACAGGACAGAGGATGCGTTCTTTAATGCCATCACATAAATGTTTGTAGTTTTTCTTCCAATTTTCATTGCATTCGGGGTCCACATTTTCTTTATTAGGATCAAGATTTTCTTGATCATTATTTTTTTCACATTCTTTTAACAATGCAATCATGTCCTTTGCTATGAAATTCGTGACATATTTGCCATGATGGGCAAGGGGAGGTTTGCAAATAGGACAATAATTTTGACTTTGAATGTAGGTTTTATCAACAGTGTGTCCACAGGCAATGAGCATAATGGGTTCACTCATGAGCGTTGAAGCGGGCGCAGATGCTGCAATTTTGCTTAACGCTGCCATGAGCGTTTCATATTTTTTCTGCCAGTTTTCTTTTTTCTCCTTAATCTCTTCTCTTGGCAAAATAGGTGTAGATACAACAGTACTCATATTAATTCAATCTCCAAAAATAATAATTAAGAATTTTTTAGATAGAATACTTGATACTTGATACTTGGTCAACGTTGTTGTTTTTCACAGTTAAAAAGGTATGATGAACTTTCGTCATACTCTTAAAAGTTCATTAATAGCGGTTTTTTGCCTGGTTTTTTCATCTACTTGTTTGACAATCACAGCGCAATATAAGCTATATTTGCCGTCACTGCTTGGCAGGTTGCCAGGGACCACTACACTGCCTTTAGGGATGCGTCCATAGCTAATTTCGCCTGTTTCTCGGTTATAAATCTTGGTGCTTTGGCCAATATAAACACCCATGGAAATGACGCTGCCGGCTTCGACAATGACGCCTTCAACAATTTCGGAGCGGGCACCGATAAAGCAATTATCTTCAATAATGGTAGGACTGGCTTGTAGGGGCTCTAAAACACCCCCTATGCCTACACCGCCCGAAAGATGCACATTTTCACCGATTTGAGCACAAGAACCCACAGTAACCCAAGTATCAATCATCGTGCCTTTGCCCACGTGTGCGGCGATATTCACAAAACTTGGCATCACAACTGTATTTGGGCCTAAATAAGCGCCTCTACGCACGCTGGCAGGGGGCACAACGCGAGTACTTAAAGAGGAAAAAATTTCTGCACTGGCATCTTGAAAACGTAAAGGCACTTTATCGTAGAAATTTGCGTAGCCACTTTCGATAACGGCACTATCGTGCAATTTAAAATATAAGAGAACGGCTTTTTTTAGCCATTCATTAATATGCCAACCACCGGTCTTTTTTTCGGCGATCCTTAATTTCCCGGCTTCTAAGCCATCAAACACGGCTTTCATTGTATCTTGTAAAGTTTTATCGATGGTTTTTGCATTGAGTTCGGCACGATTTTCATAAGCGGACTCAATGATTTGTTGTAGGTCGCGCATGGTTTAAGCTCCCTTGGCTGTATTTGCTGAGGCTATCATGAAAATAACGATTACGCTATTATTTAAGCGATTGGCAAAAACAAAAATATCACCCCCTTTGGAGGGGGTCGCGAGCGAAGCTCGCGGGGGGAGGTTTTAGCACATGAAGCTATATTTCAAGCATGCAGTGATGATGTACTTTAATATTTATTCTCACATAAATTTAAACGCATGCCTTAGCTCAGGGCTCTAAAAAATAGGAAAAATCTAATTCAATTATTCAAACAAAAGCCGCAGAAATAACCTCCCCCCGCGAGCTTCGCTCGCGACCCCCTCCAAAGGGGGTGAAAAGCCGGCCTTAACATCTTAAAAATAGCTAAAAATACCCACCATAAAGCTCCAACTATCTTGTGGTCTTGCTCTACGTGTCAAAGCAGGATCAGCTACGATTCCTACTTGGTTGTATAGGGTTTTAAATTGGCTGGTGTTTGACCAATTCACTTTGAAACGTGCGCCAACACAGTCTGTCCACATTCGCTGTAATCCAAGTCCTAGTCTTAAGACAGTTTTGCGAGCTGTAAAAAAACGTCTATTGTCATCCTCAAATGGGTCTGCAAGACCGACACCGTCAAGCGCATAAATATAATTGTATATGGTGATTTTAGGACGCTCTATTCCTACAGAGGCTAATATTTCGAGATCACAGGGCTCGTATATCTCATATGAGCCAACGACATCAATGTGCCAACCTTTGATTTGGGTTCTTATATATTGAATAGAGGTACTTGTTGGGCTTTGAGGTCTTCCAAATATGTGCGCTCCTGGTCCTATTGTCACAGTACTTGTATGGGTGGGGGTTGTTTCATAACCTGCTTCAAGGCTGATAAGATCGCAGAATTTTACGCCTCCATAAAGATTCACCTGAGCGTAATTTGTAGGCAGAAGATTTCCACCAGAAGTATTATCATATCGCATCAGGCGTGCGCCTGCATCGACGCCAAGGTAGGGTAACCACCAGTCACAGCATTCATCTACGTATTCATAGGCTTGGATGGTTGTAAAAGGTACTAATACTGATAATAAGCATACTGCTATATGGCTACGTACAATCCCTTTCATAGTCTATCCTTATCTTTAAACAAAGTCCTAAGGATAACTATAGTTCAGGGTGCCAGAATGTCAAACCTAGAAAAATTATTCCTCATCCCAGGTGAGGGCACCGCCCGTTTGATACTCGGTCACCCTGGTTTCAAAGAAATTCTTTTCTTTCTTCAAATCGATGATTTCACTCATCCAGGGGAAGGGATTGTTCACACCAGGATATTGGGGGGCTAGACCTATTTGTGTTAAACGACGATTTGCAATAAATTGTAAATACTCCTTAAACATAGTGGCATTTAGGCCTAAAATGCCTCTGGGCATAGTATCTACTGCATACTGATATTCAAGATCAACGCCAGTTTTAATCATATTAATGGCTTCTGCTTGAAAGCTTGTCGTCCAAAGCTGGGGGTTTTCGATTTTAATTTGATTGATCAGATCGATTCCAAAATTAAGATGCATGGATTCATCGCGCAGAATATATTGAAATTGTTCTGCCGTGCCCACCATTTTGTTGCGTCTACCCATAGAAAGTACTTGGGTGAATCCTACATAGAAGAAAATGCCTTCAAAAACCACATAAAAAGCAATTAAGTCTCTTAATAATCTTTGATCGCTTGCCAATGTGCCTGTTTTAAAGGTGGGATCGCCTAAACTTTCTGTATAAGTTAAGGCCCAACTTGCCTTGGTTGCCACAGCGGGTACTTCTCGGTACATGTTAAAGATTTTGGCTTCATCCATGCGCAAGCTTTCGATGATATATTGATAACCATGGGTATGCAGGGCTTCTTCAAAAGCTTGTCTTAAAAGATATTGCCTGCATTCAGGATTGGTGATATGACGATAAACAGCCAAGACAAGATTATTGGCAACCAAGGAATCTGCCGTTGAAAAAAAGCCTAAATTTCTCTCAATGACTTCTCGTTCATCTGCGGTAAGCATCCCTGGCGTATTGTATTCAACAATATCCTTGCTCATATTAATTTCGGTTGGCATCCAATGATTTGCACAGGCGTTAAGATAATCATCCCAGGCAAATTTATATTTGATGGGGACCAATTGATTGAGATCAGCGCGACAGTTAATGATACGTTTATCATCAACACGGATGCGGCTTGCACCAAAATCTGGCATGTGAATGCTTGCTTCAGTGGGAGAAAGTGAAGATGTTATAGACATATTGTGATACTCCTTTTTATTGACATGATTCGCAGTCCGGGTTATCGAGTGAACAAAGCATGGCATTAAGATCGGATGGTTTAACTGAATTCAAAGCACCATCGTGAATAGTAGATTTTTCTACATCCGTAGCCCCTAATGCACGCATATAATAGGTTGTTTTCAAACCTCTTAACCATGCGGTTCGATAGAGTATATCCAATTTCTTACCTGAAGGTGAGCTCATGTATAGATTGAGAGACTGTGCCTGATCTATCCATTTTTGACGTCTTGAACCCGCATCTATCAACCATTTAGCATCAATTTCAAACACCGTTTGATATTTTGCCTTAAGCGCATCTGGAATGCGGCTGATAGACTGTACGCTACCATTGAAGAATTTTAAATCCTTAACCATGGCAGCATCCCAAAGGCCTAACTTCTTGAGATCTTGCACTAAGTGGGGATTAATCACCGTAAATTCCCCAGATAAATTGGACTTAACATACAAGTTTTGATAAGTGGGTTCTATCGATTGTGTTACCCCGCAAATATTGGCAATGGTTGCTGTGGGCGCAATGGCCAAGACATTCGAATTACGCATACCCACCGTTTGCACGCGTTTGCGCAATGTTTGCCAATCCAAGGTTTGACTTCTGTCCTGATCTAAATATATACCGCGTGTTTCTGCTAAACGTTCGATAGAATCAATCGGTAAAATACCCTTGCTCCAAAGCGAGCCCTCAAAACTAGAATATGTCCCGCGTTCTTCTGCTAAATTCGTTGAAGCTGAAATGGCAGCATAACTGATATGTTCCATGGAGCGATCTGCAAATTCTACTGCAGCATCAGAAGCATAGGGAATATCCAGCATATATAATGCATCTTGGAAACCCATTAATCCCATGCCCACTGGACGATGTCTAAGATTAGAACGCCTTGCTTGGGGTACTGAATAGTAATTAATATCAATTACATTATCCAACATACGGATGGCAGTGTTGACAGTGCGTTTAAGTTTCGCAACATCCAAGCCAGTATTGGTAATGTGCTGGGGCAAGTTGATACTGCCCAAATTACAGACAGCAATTTCATCCACTGAAGTGTTTAAAGTAATTTCTGTACAGAGATTAGAACTGTGGATCACCCCTGCATGAGATTGAGGAGAACGTAAATTGCAGGGATCTTTAAAGGTAATCCAAGGATGTCCTGTTTCAAACAACATGCTTAACATTTTACGCCAGAGGATGACTGCGGGCATTCTTTTAAAGTTCGGTATTTTGCCGATATCTGCTAAGCGTTCATATTCAACATAGGCACTTTCAAATGCAGCACCATAGAGTTCATGGAGATCGGGTACATCACTGGGTGAAAAAAGCGTCCAATCCTTATTTTCCACTAAGCGCTTCATAAATAAATCGGGTACCCAATTGGCGGTATTCATATCATGTGTACGACGCCTGTCATCACCCGTATTTTTACGCAGTTCCAAAAATTCTTCGATATCCAGGTGCCAAGTTTCGAGATAGGAACAAAGCACCCCTTTACGTTTACCGCCTTGATTCACAGCGACAGCTGTATCATTGGCTACCTTCAAGAAAGGCACAACTCCTTGTGATTTTCCATTGGTGCCTTTGATATGTGCATTCATAGCGCGTACCGGTGTCCAATCATTGCCAAGACCACCTGCAAATTTCGATAACAAGGCATTGTCTTTAATGGCGCTATAAATCCCGGCCAAATCATCTGGCACGGTACTTAAAAAACAACTGGAGAGTTGTGGTCTTAATGTTCCTGCATTAAACAGGGTGGGTGTCGAACTCATAAAATCAAAAGAAGATAAAAGTTCGTAGAATTCAATGGCATAACGATCTTTATCTTTTTCTTCTAAGGCAAGACCCATGGCAACCCGCATAAAGAAGGTTTGTGGCAGTTCAAAATGCACATCATGACTATGCAGAAAATACCTGTCATAAAGTGTATGCATACCAAGATAGAGAAATTGCTGATCGCGTTTGGGTTGAAGGGCGCGTCCTAAGCGTTCCAGATCAAAACTTTGCAAACGTGGATCAATTAAATCCAAACGGATGCCTGCTTTAATACTGGCCGCAAAGGTTGCTGCATATTGGTTTGCCATATCAGCGCGCGTTTTCGGTACAGGTAATTTCAGAAAACGGGAGACTTCCAGTTGCAAATTCTGTAATAAAAGCCGGGAAGCGACATAACTGTAATTAGGTTCTTGTTCTATATAGGTACGTGCTGTCATGATCAAAGCATGTCTAACATCTTTTATATGTACGCCATCAAAAAGATTACGTAAAGTATCTTTCACAATATTATCTGGGGAAACATCGCTTAAGTCTGCACAAGCTTCTGTGACATCGCGCATGAGAATGTTAAGATCCAGCAGGGTTTTAGAGCCATCTTGCATGGTAGTGTAGAGATCGGAAGTATGTTCTGCGCCAAGTTGTGCTTTGGCTTCACGTAGTCTGCGTCTATCTTCGCGGTAGACCACGTAGGCGCGAGCGATCTGATGGTGTTCGCTACGCATCAAGGCACGTTCAACTTGATCTTGAATATCTTCTATATGAACGACATGGCCTTTATAAGGAATACGACGATAGAGTTCATTGATCACTTCTTCGGTCAGTTTGGAGACTGCTAATGTCACATGATCGGAAGGGTTGGAATTACCTTCTACTTCCCAGAAGGCTTTGGTGATGGCGGCAGCAATGCGTGTGCCGTCAAAGGTCACGAGGGATCCATTACGGCGAATAACGCTTAAGGTTAGGCTAGTCGTTTCCTGTGGGTTTTCAGTTTGTGTCGGTGCTGCGTTGTCAGCTAACATGATGTCTCCCAGACTATCGGTCAGTTAAGTACCTATTGATAGGTAACACAATATATTGTGGTGCCTCTTCTATCAAAGACACAACATGTATGTATTCTGGAATAGATATTGCCAGCCGTCAAGTGGATAAACGGTGGATAAGATGTGCATAGATTTGCCCTTCAGGAGGGCTCTAAGCTAAGCCATTGTTTTTCTTGTATGGATTACAAGAAAATGGTAGGATTTGGCTAAATGCTTACAAAAGCACGCGATAAATATATCGATTTACTTTAAGATGGAGGATGAAAAAATGGCTCATGATTCTAAAGCTACCGCTTGCTACGCGAATAACTTGATCCCGCAAGGTAATATCTTTGTTCAGTATAATTCCGTACCAGGGTCACCGGTGGTTTCTATTCCAGTTGCTTCTGCGCCAAGGTTACCGATCGAAGATACGCTTTGGTACGATACTCATTGGTTTCATGTTAGAGAAAGAATAGATATTTTTCGTAATCTGGTTAAAGAAATCGTTGAGGCCTATCCTGATCTTCCTGCGTCAGTACTTAAAACCTTGGTTAAGGCCTTAATGCAAAATGATCATATTAATGGCGATGGAAACTACTATGAACGTATTGGAACAGCACAAGATCTGTATTATTTTCCTGTGATCATTTATTATCAAGCGGATCTGGCTATCGCACAATACGCTCAATATGATTTAACCAAGCAGCATACGCAGATTCATCAAGCTTTTAAAGCAGTGAGAAGCCAATTAAATAAACTCACTGATAAGCGTGCTAAAGAACTCAAGCAGCAAGCACAAGAACAGAATAAAGCGATAATGTTAGAAAAAATCAAAAATGAACCCAATTTTTTAACAGCCTTTAACAAGTCAAAAGAAAGATGGAATAGTCAAGATATACAAACTTTTTGGCGAGAACAATTGGCCTTTAATCTTGATTTGCCACATGATCCTGATGCGCTTGTAGAAGCAGTGAGGGCTAGGACTCAAAAATTCGTGATGGTGTAAAACCCAGCAGGAATAAAGGGCTGTTTATTTGATCAGCTCTTTAGTTCCCTAGCATATTCCTATATACTTACAATGTTAAGGGGGCGACCTGGCTTCGACGTGGGTCGCGAAACTTAAGGTGCATGTCGAGCAGGTAGCTTAATCTCGTAAAACTTAGCTGCAGGCATTATAAATGCCAACGATGAACAATACGCAATCGCCGCTTAATAACCGGTAGATTGTCCTCCGACCAGGTCTGTGCTTGTGCACCTGTCATCGGGGGTCATTTCTCACAAGATGCACAGTTTGTTCTGCTCGATGATAAACTGTAAAGACTTATTCGAGCTCGCGTCACGTGTTCCTAAGCCTGGAGGGTAGCGGGGCGTTAAATTAAAGTTTGGGCTATGCATGTAGATGCTTTAGGTAGAGTGCTTGCGGACGTGGGTTCAATCCCCACCGCCTCCACCAGTTAGTTAACTTAGTATAAATTCTTGCGCCATTTTTGCGCTTTTTTATGTTGCTTTAACCAGAATTTCATATTCTGGGGGCAACATTGGGGGCAACTCTGTTAAGACTTTAAGAGTTGCCCCCAAGCATTTTAACCTTTAATTTTCTTATAATTTATTCATTTACATACGCACCTAAATTACATGGGCAGCTTTTGTTTTGAAGTTAATCTTTTTTCTAAAGACAATTTTTGATGATCTGTGATTAAAGATCCCTGATGTTTGCTAAATCGAAGGGGACTTGTGACCCCTTGACTCCTAAATGGCCAATGGCAAAAATTAGTAACCATACGGCATGTAGACCGGAATGTGAGTGACATTGTCTCACATTATGAAAACATCTCATGAATTCGCAAATTCAAACTATATAGCTCTTTTTGTCCTTGCATTATGTTGAGCCCTTAATCTTTTTTCTATAAGCGGCATTTTAGCATGAATTTTTGTAAATTGAATTGGGGGGATGATACGCGGTGATGTTTCTTCTTGTGAACAACAATCTATCAGTTTTGAAGGAGACTTTGGCTCCATGTCAACTGGTGTATTGTTAATCTTAAAATTGTTCCTGTCAGACTCTGGCGCATAAGTGGCGATTTGATTAAATGCTTGGATAGCTTGAATTTCTCGTTCACGAAATATTGCTAATCTCTCTTTTGATATGCCAGATGGTCGGAAACAAAGACTTCTAAAAAATTCAACTGAAGTTCGCCAACCACTTTGAACGATAAAAAAAACTTTCGTTAAACTGGTCTTTCCAAGTTGGGCATCTAAGCTTTTGATGTCTACTCTTACTTTTATATCATTCTGAGTGGCTTTAGGATTTAATAAACTGGCAGAAATCTGATAGTTGCCATCATTTGTCTTTGATATTTGTGTGCATTTTTCTGGAGAAAAATAATCGGCAGATCGTTGTAATGCGATCATACTATCATATTCTCGATGAGCTTTGATCTTTAAAAAATCACTTTTAAGTCTATCGAAGTAGCCAAATTTTAATTTCTCCAATATTTCGACTCTGCTTTCAGGCTTTATACTGCTAGCATTTATCATTAAAAAATGGTATTCTCTTTTTAAATCATAATCTTCTATCATTCCAGGAATATGAGCAAACCCACAAATCAGTACTCCGCTTTGTTTATAAAATTTCAAATTTTCCGCCATGACTGCATTTCTCAAATTAATATCAGGGCAGTGATGTAAATCATCAATAGCAATCATGTTGAATTGCAAATAATTTGCGTTTCTATACGTTCTCTCGCAGAATAATGATGCATCAGAACTGGCATAATTTTGCTTGGGTGCTATTTTTTTAAAAAGTGAAAAGACAAATTCATTAATAATATTAGCATTTAAAGCGCATGCAAGTAAAGTGCCTCGATGGCACATCTTGCATTGTTCACTATAATAATTTTGCAATCCTATTATTTTGGCAATATTTAAAACAAGGGTTTTTATTAAGAATGCATCTTCGCAATAATGGTTTTCTCCAAAGACAATCAATAATTCTTTTTTAGCATGCAAAGCTTGGTCTTTATGGAAGGCTATAAGTGAATATAGCTTTTGGTAGATCTCTAATACTATCGCTTCAGAAACGACAAAATTGTTAATTATAGCAATATTAGGCATAATACCTCCCGAAACTTCCCAAAAAAGTATAAAATAATGAATGTTTGGCTTTATCTTAACATGGTTGATAAAGAAAATCAATGAATTGAGGTGATGAACCCCCTTGTTCATAAATAGAATATACTATAATATAGTCACTACTATTTAACCAATTATTGTAAGAGTGTAATTACATCTCAAAATATGAAAATTAAATTTGACCAAAATAAACAAGCCTATTTTTCTGAGGAGATCCCAGGGTTATATTTTTCATCATCATGTTTGTCTGCTCTAAAACTCGAAACATCCATTAACATTATTTTAGGCAATATTGAAAAATATCCCAAAGCATTGTTGCTTGTGAAACATAATTTAAAAGAGGATGAAATTACTGTTGAATTTTGTAAACATACCGAAATGACAGCTAAAGCTGCTTGGCACATACATGAAAGAAAAATAAAAATCAGTAAAGACATCCTTTTTTACCCGGGTGATTTATTAGATTCTTTTATTTTTGAAATGGCAAATGTTGGTAACAAATTTTTTAATAGTATTGACTTCAATACTATTCAATCAGCGGATGAATATGCATTGGCAATTGAGTCTGCTGAACATCAAACAAGTCGAATGGCTTGCAAGATATTGAATGAAGGTAGAACAAGCTATGGCTGGCCAAATCCTTGTTTTGTATTCCGTGGGGGATCAACTCTAGAAGAGTGGCTGATTGCATCAAAAAAACCCTCTTTGGAATTTCATGGATATTCACATTATTCTAGCTACATGACTGATTATTATTCTATCAAGCTTGAGATCCTTCAATTAAAAAATGAAAC
This sequence comes from uncultured Legionellaceae bacterium, assembly GCA_964498615.1. Classification (GTDB taxonomy): domain Bacteria; phylum Pseudomonadota; class Gammaproteobacteria; order UBA6186; family Azoamicaceae; genus CAWARU01. The sequence continues at coordinate 11,869 of CAZCHZ010000017.1, forward strand.
TCCGCAAGTTCTTATACAAAAAGCTGTATTGATAAAATTACAAGCAGAACTCAAAGAGGCAGCTCAAAGAAATTATTTAAAACTTATGTTTGAAAAAAACAACATTAAAGAAAGGGTCCATAATTTGGTTTGGGGATTACCACAAACTGATGTTGTTGATGAAAAAACAATATCAGGCAAAGAGATGGATGCTAAAGAATACGCTACCCAAGATCAAGGAATACTGACGTGGATTTTTGATTGTTATAGACGCTGTAAAAGGAGCGTTCGTTCTCCTGCTTTATCCATAAAAGGCAAGGCAGCATAGCATATTAGTAAATAATGCAGGAAGCAGCAGCGGTTCCCGCATAGTTTTGTTTCTTACCTTATAGGCAACATGTTGATTAGGGGGATTTATGATGGTTATGCGTCCCAAAGTAGTCTAATTCTTAGGCGGGAATTATATCATAAACATATCTTTAAATTTATATCTAAATCTTCCGCGATATTTTATCTCAGAAATCAGTTTTCTGAAAATTTTAGTTCTAAATCGTCTCAATACGTCCTACAACATCCGAAAAATACAGTGGCAACTTTGGGGGCAACTATTTTGCTTGAAAATAAAAATTCTTTTTAAATCGAAGCATTTAGTCGCCGATGTGATTCCCACCGCCTCCACCAAATTGAAATTCGACAACATCCAAAGACATCCAGAAACCCGCGCAAAACGCGGGTTTTTTGTTTCTAGCTTATCCAAGCATGTTCAACAAGTACCCCTTGCATCCGATATTATCTCGGGGTATCTTTGGGGGTAGTTAGGTAATTTTGTAACGAGATACCCCCATGTCATTAAATGATCTCAAGATAAGAAGTCAAAAGCCTGCTGAAAAGCCGTTTAAGCTCAGCGATGAAAAAGGCTTATTTCTATTAGTGCATCCAAAGGGTTCCAAATATTGGCGATTTAAATATCGCTTTGCGGGTAAAGAAAAACTATTAGCCCTTGGCGTGTATCCTGATATATCGCTCGCGGAAGCCAGAAGCCGACGTGATAAGGCGCGTAATCAGATTGCTAATGGAATTGATCCTGGTGTTGAGAAACAAATCTCTAAAAGAACAGCAAAAACGGCGGCTGAAAATAGCTTCGAAGCGGTAGCACGGGAATGGTTTACAAAACATGCCCCGCAATGGGTAACTAGTCATAGCACAAAAATAATTCGTCGACTTGAACGGGACGTGTTTCCTTGGCTTGGATCAACACCTCTCACAAATAACACCCCCTGATTTATTAACCATGTTACGAAGGATAGAGAGTAGGGGAGCCTTAGAAACGGCACATAGAGCACACCAATGTTAAGGGGTCTATCATCGGATTTTAGCAGATGACAAGGGCCCATCGAATAGGTAAACTAGC